>NC_010503.1:300000-600000 GCF_000019345.1 Ureaplasma parvum serovar 3 str. ATCC 27815
ATTTTTTTTAACAATTGCCTTGGCATTTTTTACAACTGGTAAAGATTCTCCTGTTAAAATAGCTTCATCTACTTCAAGTGATGAGCTGTTCACTAATAAAGCATCAGCTGGGACTTGATCACCAGCTTCTAAAATCAAAACATCACCCATTACAACTTGGTTAGAATTAATAATTCTAATTTGATTATTACGTAATACTTTGACCTGATGAGACGCTAATTTAGACAATGCATCCGTATTTTTTTCAGCTTTCACTTCTTGAATGGTACCAAAAATTGCATTTAACAATAAAATAAAACATATTATTCCAAATTCTACATATTGAACAACTAATTCAGCTGTATCATGAGGAGGTTTAATAATCACTAAAGCTAAAGTAACAGCAGCAGCGATTACAAGTAAAATAACCATAAAATCTAAAAACTGCTTTAAAAATTTTGTAATAATGTGGGATTTTTTTTTCTTTTTGATTTCATTAAAACCATAAATTTGACGACTTTTTAAAACCTGCTCATCATTTAGACCTGTTGATGGATTTATATTTTCTGGATCAAATGACATAAAGGAGTCGGTTTGATTTTCATTATTTTTTTTCACTTAAAACCTCCATTGGTTTTTAAATTAAACTATAAGAAAATTATTAAAATTTAACTTAGTCATTTATTATAATATATAACTGTATGACTAAATATTATATTTAATAATGTCAATTAAGTAAATAAAAAGTAATTTTTTTTAGGGGTAGTTATGAATTTTTCAAGTTTTATATTTAAAGTTTCTGATGTTTTTAAATCAGTTATTCATGAAGCTTCAGATGTTGTTACTAAAGCAGATTTAGATAATGCTAATGCACATACACATTCATTAGCAGTTGGCTTAGGTATTGGAATTGTTTTATTTTTAATCGCAGGACTTATTATCGGTTATTTTATTTCGATGAAAATTATGAAACGCCAATTGAAGAAGAATCCACCAATTTCAAAGGATACAATTCGTATGATTTATCAACAAGTAGGACGTAAGCCAAGTGAGTCACAAATTAATGAGATTTATAATCGGGCAGTAAAACAAAAATAAATATATGGCAAAATTTATTAAATCTGCACACTATTTTGACCAATATCCAATTGATAAGCAGTTTGAAATATGTGTAATTGGTAGATCAAATGTCGGTAAGTCAAGTTTAATTAATGCATTAGCAAATAAAAAAATTGCAAGGACTTCAAATACGCCTGGAAGAACACAGTTAGTAAATTTTTTTGATTTCAATAATTTTAGATTGGTTGATTTACCGGGATATGGGTTTGCAAAAGTTAGTAAAGAAAAACAAACGGATTTAGCAGCCATTATTGATCAATATTTAGGGTATCGCCAAAACTTGTGTGCTGTTTTTCAAATTTGCGATATTAACGTATTAACAAATGATGATGTAGAAATGAGTCGATATTTTGAGAATCAAAAATACGCTCATTTTGTTGTTTTAAATAAATTAGATAAAGTTAATAAATCATATTTTAATAATAACAAGCATAAAATAGCTAAATTTTTAAATATTAGCACCGATCGTTTATTATGTGTTTCTGCACAAAATAATATAAATATTATCACATTATTTGCGTTAATGAAAAAAGTTGTAATCCAAGCAAAACAAGAAAAAATACTTTCAAAAAAAGAGGAGAAGATGAGTAGTGAAGAAGAAATTAAGTAAGAAGTATTCATTCAAAGAGGTTGAAGCTAATAAATTATTGTTTTGACAAGAAAATAATTTATTTAAAGCTCAAATAAATAGTACAAAAAAACCTTTCACAATTGTTTTGCCCCCTCCTAATGTTACAGGTCATTTACATATTGGACATGCCTATGATTTTACCTTATCTGATATTTTAATGCGTTATAAGAAACTAAAAGGATATGATTCCTTTATTATTCCTGGGACAGACCATGCAGGGATCGCAACACAGACAAAATTTGAAAAAAATTTAAAAGTAAACGCACAAACCAATCGTTTCAATTTAGGGCGAGAACTGTTTTTAGAAAAGTTAAAAATTTGAAAAGATGAACAAATTAATTATATTCATAAACAATGAAATGCTTTAGGTTTGGGTTTAGATTATAGTAATTATTTATTTACATTAGATCCAATAGTTGTTCAAACAGTGCGCGAAGTTTTTGTAAAAATGTTTAATGAACATATTATTTATCGTGATAAAAAATTAGTTAATTGAGATATTCAATTAAAAACGGCAATTAGTAATATTGAAGTGATTCATAAAGAAGTTGAACAAAAACTGTATTATATAAAATATTTAAGTCAAGATCAAAAGGATTTTGTTGTTGTAGCCACTTCACGCCCTGAAACTATGTTTGGTGATAAATATTTAGTTATAAATCCTAAAGATAAACGTTATTTTCATTTACATAATAAAATTTTTATTAATCCAATTAATAATATAGAAATGACTGTTATTTTGGATGATTATATTGATATTGAATTTGGAACAGGAGTGATGAAGTGTACGCCTGCTCACGATTTTAATGACTATGAATTAGCTAAAAAACATAATTTAGAAATTATTAATATTATGAACGCTGATGGTACTTTAAATGAAAAATGTGGGGAATTTAAGGGTTTAGATCGATTAGAAGCTCGTTCTTTAATAATTGATAAATTACAGAAAAATAATCATTTATTAAAAGTAGAATCTTATCGAACCAGCGTTGGTTTTAGTGAGAGAACTAATGAAATTGTTGAACCTTATTTATCACATCAATGATTTATTAAAATGGATAGTTTAATAAAAGATACAATCAAAATGCAAGATGATTGTAATAATAAAGTAGATTTTTATCCAAATCGTTTTAATAAGACTTTACTTACATGATTAAAAAATACAGAAGATTGATGTATTTCAAGGCAATTATGATGAGGTCATCAGATACCTGTTTGATATCATAAAAAAACTAATCAAATTTATTGTGACACTATTCCCCCAAAGGATTTAGAAAATTGAATTCAGGATGAAGATGTTTTAGATACTTGGTTTTCAAGTGGAATGTGACCTTTATTAACGACAAAATGAAATTATAATAGTCATTTTTTTGACCGTTATTTCCCTACATCTTTAATAGTTACAGGTATGGATATTTTATTTTTTTGAGTCTCAAGAATGATGAACTTTAGCCAATATTTGGTTGAAAAAAAACCTTTTAAGGATGTTTTAATTCATGGTTTAATTCGTGATTCACAGGGACGTAAGATGTCAAAATCATTAGGGAATGGTATTGATCCTTTTGACATTATTGATAAATATGGATTAGATGCTATGCGTTTATTTTTTGCATCATGTACAACAATTGGTGAAGATTTAAATTTTTCAACAGAACGATTAGGCGCTAATTGAAATTATTTAAATAAAATTTGAAATATTGCTAAATATATTGAAAATTTAGATGAAATTAACGATAATCTTAATTTTGAAGATGTTGATAAATTTTGTGACGTCAATAAATGAATATTGACTGAATTATCAAAATTAACCTTGGAAATTAATAAAAATATGGATAAATATAATCTAGTTGTTGCTACAAAATATTTATATGATTTTATCTGAAATACTTTTGCGAGTTATTATTTAGAGTACACAAAAGTTTTATTACAAGATTTAACATTAAAAAATGAAACAATTAAAACAATTCGCTATGTATTTAATAAAATTTTAATCATGCTACAGCCTTTTGCTCCTAATATTAGCGAAGAAATTTGATTATGTTTAAATCAAACAAATAATTCAATATTATTACAAGAATATCCAATAATTAATTTTGAGTTTGAAACAATAATTATAGATAAGATTGCGAAAATTATTTTAGAAATTAGAAAGCTACGATTAGAAGAAAATATTAATAATAGAATCAATCTTTGTTTTGAATTAATATCACCCAATGATGCATTTTATAAATCAAAGATAAAATTAGTTAATTTGTTATTAATCTTAGTTAATGCTGAAATAAATGAAATTAAAAAAACAAGTTCTAATAATTATACTTATGAGCTAGTTATTGATGATTTTATTCTTAAAACTTCGTATGAAAAACCGATTGATTATGTTTTTCAAATGAAAAAAGCTAGTGAACAGTTAAACTATTTGGAAAACGAAATTCAACGAGCAACTAATTTATTAAATAATTCAGGTTTTATCAACAAAGCCCCTGCTCAATTAATAATTAAAGAAAAAAATAAATTAATTAATTTAAAAAAAGAACACGCAAATTTATTAAAAACTCTTACTGACTTAAAACAAAAGGTGAAATAATGTTATGTTAAATATTGTTTTATTTGAACCAGAAATTATTTTAAACACTGGTAATATCGCTCGTATGTGTGTAGGTTTTGATGCAAATTTACATCTTGTTAGACCATATGGATTTATTTTAGATAAAAAACGTTTTCACAAAGATTTTATACGTGCCTCAACCAATCATTTAAATGCCTTAAAATTATATGAATATGATGATTTTAATGAATTTATTAATAAAAACAACATTAGTGGTGATGAAATATATTTTTTTACTAGATATGGTACTAAAACTCCGTGCGATTATCAATATCAAAATATAATTCAACATAATGTATATTTAGTTTTTGGTAAAGAATCAACAGGGATAGATCATAATATTTTAAAAAAATATCCTCATAATTGGATCCGTATTCCTACAAGCATTAATTTGAGAAGTTTAAATATTGCTAATAGTGTTGCTATGGGAATCTATGAAGTAGTGCGGCAAAATAATTTTAAAGATTTATTCAAATATGAACCTCATAAGAAATTTGAGTAATTTTTATGCGTTTACGAAATAATGCCAATGCTCCACTTTATTTAAAATCACAACACGAATATATAATTAATGATCCACACCTTTTAAAAGATAATTTAGGAAAAATTTTTAAAAATCCTGAATTGCCTCTTTATATTGAAATTGGAATGGGTAAGGGTGATTTTATTATTGAAAATGCCTTACGAAACCAACAAATTAATTATTTAGGTATTGAAAAATTTCCAACAGTAATTGTTAAAGCTCACAAAAAAGCTTTAAAACATAAATTAGATAATTTAGCAATGATTTGTTTTGACGCAAATAAAATTTTAGAATTATTAAATTCTGAAAGTGTAGATAAAATTTATTTAAATTTTTCTGACCCCTGACCTAAAAAACGTCATGCAAAAAAACGACTGACACATCCGTGTTTTTTAGAGAAGTTTGCAGTTATTTTAAAACAAAATGCTCTTGTTGAATTTAAAACAGATAATGAAAATTTATTTATGTATACTATTTATGATGTATTGCTAAAGGATTTAACAAAGTATGAAATTTTATTTTTAACTTATAATTTATACACACTTGTTAACAATGTTGAATTATTAAAAAATATTCCTACCGAATATGAAAAAAAATTTGTTATGCAGGGCGAGCGTATTAAAAAAGTCAATTTTCGTTTTCTTAAAAATAATCAATAAAAAGATAACTATAATGTTATAATTATATGGTTATATGGCGGTTATGGTGAAGTTGGTTAACACGCCTGATTGTGGCTCAGGTATTTTCGCGGGTTCGAGTCCCGTTAATCGCCCCATTAAAATTAAAAAAACTTAATGTTATAAAAAAACATTAAGTTTTTTCTTTGTATAAATAATAAAGATTTAAAAAGTTAATAATTTAGTAAAATTTTATATATCTTATCTTAATTATTTATAATTTATTATTATGATCAATAAAAACAAAAAATTTCATTTTCAGTATTTTAAAAAAGATAACGATCAATCAATTTCTACTAAAGAAACATTAAAAAGATATTTTAATTTTAGGTCTCAAAGTGTAAAATTGATTATTTTTAATTTAGTTTTAACAGCATTTTTTCTTGCATTATTTTTAATTGGTCGTTTTTTAACTAAAAATTTAGATTTTTTAAATGGTTTTAGTTGACAATTGCAAATGGGAATTTTTGTTTTAGCAATCGTTTGTATTCCCAATTTTTATTATAAATTAATGTATTATATTATTGCGCCGTTAGTGATGTTAGCAATTGGTTTTAGTGCTGAGCCCTTCTTTGGATATTTAATGCCACATTATGGTTTTGGTTTAATTTTATTTACGGATGTCATTTTAATTATTGTTAAAAAGTCATGTCAGTCAATTAAAAAGCAAATATTTTTATCCTATTTATTAATTTTTAGCTTTTCAATCATTGGTTATTTTATTGTTTGAATGGGCTATAGTATTCAAGGAACACTTTTTTACAATACTGCTTTTATTCCTTCTATGATTTATAATTCTTTGGTAACTTTTGGTTCAATGGCAATTAATTTTGTATTATATATAATTTCAATTCCCGCTATTGTTGCCTTAAAAAACAAATATTTATGTAAATTAGTTTAAAATTATAAAAATAATTTTTTACATTATTATTTATTTATAGACAGGAGATGTTTATGTTTGATCAAATCTTTAAAAAAAGGAAACGTCATTTAAACTTTCAAATTTTTATTTTCTTTTTTGTTTTAATATTAATTACTTTTTTGATTTTATGAATTATTTCAGGTAATGTTCAAACAATTATTGATTTTATTAAAAAAAAGATTTATGATGCTAGTCCACAATTAAAATATTTAACAAATATTCAGATCAAACCTTTTAAAAATTTAGAAGAAATTTTTGATTTTATTATTAAAAATAAGAATTTGATTAAAGATTTACAAAACGAACCTGAAATTTTAGATGTTATTAAAAACAATCCACAGATCTTAAAAACACTTAATGATAACCGCGAATTTTTAAAACAAATTGTTGAATATAAGCCATTTGCTGAAATTCTTAGCAAGCAACCTGAAATTTTAAAATTTGTTCAAAATAATAAAGAATTAATTAAACAGATACAAAATTTACCTGAATTATTAGATTTAATTAAAAAACACCAAAATTTAATTGATCACTTAAAAACTAACGAAAAATATATAGAAGTTATTAAAGCTAATCCTCAAATGTTAAAAGATCTCTATCATGTAGATGATAATTTATTTAATATTATAAAGACAAGCTTAGAAAATGATAAAGAAAATAATATTTTAATGTTGGCTATTAAATATTCAGTATTAATTAATAATTTTACTAAGAATTTAACTTTACAAGAATGAAAGCAAATAATAGAATTTTATAAAACAGTTGATTTAAATAAATTTATAGTTGATGATAATTTGTTTAATATTATTAAAAATAATAATCAATTATTTGAAGTTTTTTTAAATAATTATGACTACATAAAAAATCTTGAGGACAATCAAAAAATTATTGATATTATTCAACAAAATCCTGATTTAATTGATGATTTTAAAAAGATTGATTTTGATCTTTTAACACAAAAAAGGAATTTTGTTCGTGCACTAATTAAAATAATTGATTATAAACAACCCAAAGAAATTCAATTCCTTAACAAAAAAGTTTTTTTAGATTTCTTTAAAAATAAATCTGAAATTACCAATGCTTTAAACATCACATCTTTAATTGGATTTGTATTGTTTATAGTAATTTATACAATTTTTATTTTTGCATCTTTTATTTCTCATATTCTAATGTTAAAACAAATTAAAGATTTTAATAAAATTTTTAAAGAAGCTAAATTAAAAAAAATATATCTTATAAGCACTTTATTATTACAATTTTTATTTTTAATTTTATTCATTATTAATTTTATAGTATTAATTATTCTAGTTGTAGATTATAATAAATTGAAAGCAATAGTTTTAAATAGTGGTATAAAAAGAAAAGTGGAGGATAGTGATGCAAGATTGCATTTTTTGTAAAATTTTAAAAGGTGAAATTATTTCAAAAATAATAGATGAAAACGAATTTGCTATAGCAATTTTAGACATTCAACCTGCAAGTGATGGTCATATGTTGATTATTCCTAAAAAACATTATCGCAATTTTTCACTAACTGATCCTATTTATCTAGATGGTATGATGCGTTTAGCAAAAAATATGACATTTGTTTTAGAAGAAGTTTTTCCTAATGTTTTAGGTTTTAATTATTTAATGAATTCAAATTCTAGTGCTGGTCAAGTAATCATGCACACACATTTACACATCATTCCAAAACAAAGTAATGGACGTGGTTTTGTTTTTAAAGCAATCAAAGAAGAAGGCGATATTAGTAATATTGATGAAATTTATAAAAAAATCATTATTAAAACACAAAAATTAAAAAAATCACGTTTAAGTAAGCATTATATGGTTTAATCAAAAAATATGGAACAAATTAGAAATTTAATTGATTTACAAATCAAACTAAAACCAATCCAAAAAGCATTTTATGATGCGTGATCAAAAACATTTATTAATGGAATTGATAATAATAAAGAAACTCATGAACAAAACAAAAAAATTATTTTAGAAATTTATATGATTTTAAAAGTTTTTTTAAACAAAAACCGAGATATTATTTCTAAAATTCCATTAAATCAAGTTAAAAAAATAGCTAATGACATTTTAGAAAAAGAAATTATTTTAGAACAGCCTTTAGTTGATTATTATTACCAAAGTTCATCTTGTTTTATTTTAATACCTTATTTGATTCAAATTCTTTATCAATCTTATCACCTTAATAAACCAATTTATAAAATAATGTGTAAATTTATTATTAGAAATAATTTAGCATTATTTAAAGAATGAGATTTAATTGAACGTCAAACATTGGAAATTATTAAATTAAAAACAAATTTAATTGAAGATAACAATAAGGCAATCAATTTATTTAGTTGTGAACAACGAGAATTACAACACAATCGTTTTGTAAAATTATTTAATAATTTTATTTTAGTGTATTGAACTAAACGAGAAGTTAAATACATAGAGGCAATTCGTTTTTTGATGTATTTTATTTGAATTCCTATCATTTTTATTGTTTTATTAATTTTGATTTTAGGTTTATATTTTGGTTTAAGTAATAGTGAATCCTTAAAAAGTTCAACACAATTCTTACTAGATTTGTTTATTATTAATTAAAATATATCTAAAATAGTTAAATTTAGTAAATTTAAATCATCAATAAGAAGATGATTTTTTTTATTAATACTAACGTGTTTCAATTGATTTTTAAAATATGAATAAGCTTCATAATTAATTTTTTTATTTAGATTTAATCCATCTTTTAACCTTAAACCCATCATTAAAATTTGTTGATATAATTCGTGTTTTGTTAATACTTTTTTAATTAATATAGGGTTTTTTATAGATCCATCAAAAAAATATACAATATTTTTTTCATAGCCATGTGCTCCCCATCCTATTGCGGCCCAGTCTTCAGTTCGTCAATAAGCTAAGTTATGTTTTGCAATATATCTGAAGTTATTTGTTCAATTACATACTTCATAACGATGAAAATTTAATCCTGCAAATTTATTAATTATATAATTCATTTGTTCAATTTCTTTTTCTTCATCGATAGTAATATGGTACTTTTTTAAAAGTGACTGTTCTTTAATTTCTAAACTATAAAAACTAACATGATTAATTTTATGATTTAAAATAAAATTAAAAACATCATCTAAGTCTTTTAATGTTAAGATTGATATGCAAAATAAAAAATCACAAGACACATTATACAATCCGTTTTTATGTAATAAATTAATCGCTTTTTTACTATCTTGATTTGTATGAATAAAATTCATTTGTTT
Source organism: Ureaplasma parvum serovar 3 str. ATCC 27815 (assembly GCF_000019345.1). Classification (NCBI taxonomy): domain Bacteria; kingdom Bacillati; phylum Mycoplasmatota; order Mycoplasmoidales; family Mycoplasmoidaceae; genus Ureaplasma; species Ureaplasma parvum. The sequence goes on from NC_010503.1 coordinate 309,729, forward strand.
TAACACATCATTATTCATTGATTGAACGTTAAGACTAATGCGATTAATTTTGTATTTTTTGAAGAGATTAATTTGAGTTTGATTTATTAATTCAGGATTACATTCAATGGTATATTCGCAATTATCATCAACATAAGGAGAAATTGTTTTTAATAAAATTTCTAATTCTTGATTGTTTAAACAATTTGGAACACCTCCGCCTAAGTAGATTGTTTTAAATTGCTTTATTTTAAAATTATTAATGTGCATTTTAATATTTTCTAAAAAATTCTTAAAAAATTTTTTTGTTTGAGGAGTTTTTAAAATACGTTTAAAATCAGAAAATATACAAATATAGTTACAAAATGGAATATGAATGTATAAATGTTTAGTTTTTTTGTTAAAAATCATAAAATAGAGATTAATTATGCACTTAATAATCTAAATAATTCAGTAATAACAAAAACTAATAAAACAATTGCTCCGCAAGTTAATATTATTAGAAAAATCGATAAAATAACGCGTTTTTTAAAGTCCATTTTTTTATGTTTTTTTGAATAAATTTGATGCTGATCAAAATCGCTTAAAACGACAGTTTTGGTAACACGGTCTTTTGGGTTAAATGCTTTTGTACTCATTTTAAAAATCCTCTTGATTGCTGAATTATATAAAAAAATAGTTAAACGTAAAACTTATTTAGTCAGCTTGATAATAAAATATCAAACTTGTTATAATTAATAATTATATTATTACTTATCATAAATAAAAATAATTTATTTATATTCTAGGTATCTTGGAGGATTTAAAAGTTAGAATTATGGGATTAAAAAAAGAAAAAAAAGATCGTTCAACGATTCAATTATTATTTGGAACAATTAAAAAACGCAAAATTGCGAACTATTTAATTATTGCTTTTGCCTTTTTAACATTTGCCTTAGCAATTATAGGAAGTTTTGAAGCTATTGCATCAAAATATGCTATTGGCATTGGATCAGGGCTTTCATTATTTATTACGATTGCTTTTAGTGTTTGACGAATTTTAATGATTCATTTAGAAAAAGAATGAAATAAAAGTGAAATTATTTGACAATCCGTTATGGGCGCAATTTTAGTATTATCAATTATTTTTTGAATATGAGCAACAACTACAACAACTATACAATATTCATCACTAAAAGAACATCTTTTATTGTTAAAACAACAAGATTCACGCGCTAATTTTGTTGTTTTAACACAAGCAACAGTGGATGAATTTGGAGTTGCTTTAAAAGGCGGGTTATGAGCTTGAGTTATTACAAGTTGTATTTATATTTTTATCAATACTTTTAATAATATGTTTATGAAAGAAAAAAATTCAAAATAATTATGGGACCAATTATTCCAAATACACGTTTAATTGATTTTAAATTTGATCGAGACTTATTAAATAGTGCCTATACTGCTCATTATTTTATTAAAACATGCAAGATAATTGAATTGCATGCACCAAATCATTCAGTTATTATGCAATTTACACACTTTAGCAAAACACCGATCATGGTGTGTGGAACAAGTGAGGTTTTAGCATTATTAGAGTTTTGTTTATCTAAAAAAGAACTAAAACAATTAAAAATATATTATGTTCCAGATGGACATGTTATTAAACCAAAAGAAGCTTTATTTGTTATCGAAGGGCCATATGAAATTTTTGGCTGATTAGAAAATATTATTGACTCAATTCTAGCACGACGTAGTTCTATAGCAACGAATTGCTATAATGTTTTAAATTTAATTAATGATGAACAAAAAGTAATTTATATGAGTGATCGTTCTGATGATTATAGTTTACAACCATATGATGGGTATGCTGCTGCTGTTGGTGGAATGCAATACTTTGTTACGCAAAAGCAGGTTGAATTTTTAAAAGATATTAATTATGAATGTAAGGTAATTGGCTCAATGCCACATGCTTTAATTCAACAAAACAATGGTCGGATTGATTTAGCATGTGAAATGTTTGCACAAACTTTTCCTAGCGATCCTTTAATTGCTGTTATTGATTATAATAACAATGTTTTAAATGATCTTGAACAACTACGATATATGTTTGATCGTTTGTTTGCAGTACGAATTGATACAGCTAAGGATTTAATTGATGAAAGTTTATTATCGACTTTTAATAATGTTGGTAATCGTGATTTACATGGTTGTAATCCTTATCTTATTGCTTTAGTACGTGAATATTTAGATAATAATGGAGGAAAACATATTAAAATAATTGCTTCAAGTGGGATTGATTTAAATGGTATTAAAAATTTTAATAAACACAATTCTGCAATTGATTTTTATGGAATAGGCACATATTTAAGTCACTTATCAGTTCACATCACTGCTGACTTGGTTTGTTTAGATAATGTTTATGGTGCTAAAGTTGGCCGTAAAATCGCTAAGAATTTTTCTGAAATGATTTTATATTAAAGTTTTTAGAATTTAATGCTGGAAAAGGATTATAATTTTAAATAATCTATTTTTAACAGAAATGTGGGTGAATTTATGTCAAGAGGTGTAAGCGTTGAAGGCGATTTAGAAAAGGCTCTTAAGAAATTTAAACGTATTTCTAATGAAACAAAAAAAGATTCTAAACGTCACGAATATTATTTAAGTCCAAGAATTCGTCGTAAAGAAAAAATTAAAGAGGCTAATAAATATCGTAGTTTCTAAATTAGAAACGCACATGAATCCAACCATTACTTGAATGTTTTGGTTGGTTTTTTCTTTAATATTAAGATTTTTCAGAAGTGCTAGAATTATAAAAATGGTTTATGTTTAAGGAATAAATTAAATATGATTACACAAAAAATAAGTGAAGAATTAAATAAGGCTTTGGCGAAAATGGGTATTCATGATACACAGGAGACAAAGATTCTCGTTGATAAAACTAAAAATATTAAATTTGGTGATTTTTATACTAACATAGCAATGATTTTAAGTAAAAAAAATAATAAGAGTTCTTTAGAAATAGCTAAAGAAATAGCTAATAATTTTGAACAAGATTTGTTTTTAGAAGTTAATTTGCAGCCACCTGGATTTTTAAATTTTAAATTAAAAGCAAAAGATCATGAAAATTTATTGAAACAAATTTATTATGAAAAAGATAGATTTGGTCAATTCTCTAAAAAGAATATCACTTATAATATTGAATATGTTTCAGCTAACCCCACAGGTTATTTGCATATTGCTCACGCTGCTAATGCTATTTATGGTGATATTTTAGCTAATTTATTAAAAATTTATGGATATGATGTAGAAACTGAATATTGAATTAATGATGCTGGAAATCAAATTGATAAATTAGCAATGTCAGTGTTAGTTCGTTATTTACAATTACAAAATATTAATATTCAATTACCAGCAGATGCCTACCATGGGCAAGAAATTCATTTAGTTGCACAAACTTTATACCAAACTTATAAAAATCAATTTATTAATGTACGTTTAAATGAAAAATATGAAATTGATGATGATATTGCTAATCAAGAAATTAAAAATTTTGCAGTTAAATACTTATTAAATGAAATTAAAAACGATTTAGCATCAATTAACACATTCATTGATACTTATACTTCAGAAAATTGAATTCGAAATTCGGGACGTATTTTAGAAGTTTTATCAAAAATAAAACCTTACACTTATACACTAGATGGTGCTTTGTGATTAAAAACAACTACTTTTGGTGATGATAAAGATCGTGTTTTAATTAAATCTGATGGTTCATATACATATTTCACACCAGATATTGCTTATCATGACTATAAATTTAATAAGACAAATACAACTAAATTAATTGATGTGTGGGGTACAGATCATTTAGGTTATATTGCGCGTTTAAAAGCGGCAATGAATGCTTTAGGTTATGATCCAAATAATTTAGAAATTGTTTGTGCTCAAGTAATGAAATTAGTTAAAAATAATCAAGAATTTAAACTTTCAAAAAGGAGCGGACAATCATTAACAATCAAGGATTTAGTTGAAATTATTGGTAAAGATGCATTACGTTGATTTTTAGGGTCATCATCTATGAATTCGCATGTTATTATTGATGTAGATATTGCCTTATCAAAAAATAACAATAATCCTTTATATTATGTTCAATACGCACATGCTCGTGCCAATCAAGTATTAAATAAACAAGTTTATGAATTAGATTTTAAAACTGATCTATTAACAGAAACACGTGAACGTGAATTGTTGAATCAACTTCATTTCTATAAACAAACAATTGCTAATGCTGCAAATAATCGTGAACCACACCGAATTAGTAATTATTTATATGACTTAGCTCAAATTTTTCATAATTATTATGCAAATGTTAAAATTAATAATGATAATAATAAAGTTCTATCAGCACAACGTTATACATTAGTATGATGTGTTAAACAGGTTTTAGCTAATGGTTTGGCAATTATGAAAATAACTCCATATGATCAGATGTATTAAAAATGAATAGTTTAAATAAAAAAAGTATAAAAGATCTTGATGTAAATGGTAAAACAATAGTTTTACATTTAGATTTAAATGTTGTTGTTGATTATGAAAATAAACGCATATTAAATGATCGTAAATTACGAGCATCACTACCAACTATTAATTATTTAATTAATCATAACGCTAAAATTGTTATTTTAAGTCATTTAGGTCGAATTAAAACCTTAGCAGATAAACAAAGTGGTAAATATAGTTTAGAAATTATTGTTGATGAACTCCGTAATCGTGTATCCAAGAATGTTAATCGTGTTGTATTTTCACCTTTAAATTATGGAGAAACGGTCGTACAAATGGTTAATGATTTAGAAGAAAGAGACATTTTAATTTTAGAAAATACGCGTTATTGTGATATTAGTGATGAAGGTGAATATGTTGGGCTTGAATGAGATGGTTCAGAGATTTTAGGACAGTTTTGGGGAATGCTAGGGGATATTTTTATTGATGATGCATATGGAGTTGCTCATCGACAATTATCATCAAATTATCAAACAGCTAAATTTGCTAAAAAAAGTGCATTAGGTTTTTTAATTGTTAATGAAATTAACCATCTAGATATTGCTTTAGAAGTTCCTAAAAGTCCGTATTTAGCTTTAATAGGTGGTAACCGTGTTGCTGATAAAATTGCAGCAATTGAAGTATTATGTGAACGGGCTGATCAAGTTATTATTGGGGGAGGATTAGTCTATACATTTTTATATGCTCAAGGGTATAACGTTGGTTTAAATTTAGTAGAACGCAATATGATTGATGATTGCAATAATATATTAGAAAAATACGGTAAAAAAATTTTAATTTGTTTTGATTTTTTATGTAACAATGATTTTAGTGATACAAGACCGATTTATCGTAAAATAGATGAAGGTCTTGAAGGGTTATATGGTTTAGATATTGGTAAAAGAAGTTTAAAATTTATTAAACATGAAATTTATCGTTCTAAAACTATTTTACTAAATGGTCCCTTTGGTGTTATTGAAAATATTAAGAATTATGCACAAGGTACTACTGAAATATGTAAATCAATGGCAAAACAAACAACACGTGGCGCTTATACAATTATATGTGATATCGATACTTCGAGTCATGCTGAATACCTAGGATTAGATAAATATATTAATTTTATATCTACTGGTGGGGGCGCTAGCTTATCATATATTGAAGAAGGAGTTCTTGATGGTCTTGAAACCATTGATAATGTTCCTTTAAATGTTTTAAAGAAGGAGTAATTTATGAGTAAATTTAACGAAAAAGAAATTAGAAATAAAGCAATTGAATATATGGAAATATATGGTATGTCACGTCATGAAGAACGTGTTGCTTCCAAACTAAAAGCATCATTAAAAGATGCGGGAGTTGATTATGAACGTGATAATTTAGGTTCAATTATTTTTAAAAAAACAAATTCAAATAAAGGACCTAAAATCTTAATTGCTACACACATGGATGAAGTTGGTTTTGTAGTTCAACAAATTCTTGATAATGGTCAATTACTATTATCAATGGTAGGTGGTGTATGGCCTAATATTGCTATTGGATCAGTAGCAAAAGTGTATGTTGATGAACAACGTCAATATACTGGTGTATTTGGCCATACTTCAATTCATATCTTAGAACCTGAAGCACGCAGTAAAGCAGTTCCAGTTAAAGAATTATTTGTTGATTGCGGTTTTAATTCAAAACAACAAGCTATTGATTTAGGAATTGAAATAGGTACGGAAGTTTATATGGAAGGACCAACTTTAAATTTTTATGATGAAAATTATATTGTTGGTAAAGCTGTTGATAATCGTGTAAGTGTTGCGGTTTTAGATTTATTAATACATAGTTTAAAGGACAAAGTAATTCCCAACCAAACTTATTTTGCTGCAACAGTGCAAGAAGAAGTTGGATTACGTGGCGCAAAAACAGTTGTTTCAAAAGTAAAACCTGATATTGGGATTGTTATTGATACAACAACATCACACGATACATACAAGTGTCCAGAGGGTGATACAAAATTAAATGATGGTGTATGTATTAGAATTAAAGATGGTGGAACTTTAGTTAATCCTAAATTAGTAAAATATTTTGAAGAATTAGCTATTAAACACAACATTCCTTTATATAAATATGTTGCACGAGGAGGCGGGACTGATGCTGAAGAATTGCAATATGGGCCTAATGGTGGAGTATTAACAATTGGTTTGTCTATCCCACAACGTTATTTACATGCTCCAATTGGCGTAGCAACGGTTAAAGATATAAAAGCAGCCTTTGACTTAGTACGTGAGTTTTTAGAAGTATTTGATGAAAACGAATTTGAAAAAGTAAAATTTAAATAATTTTTATATCAAATAAAAACCTTTTAATATAAAATTAAATATCGTAATAAATTTATTTTTAGGAGAATAAAATATGACTGCACATAATCAAGCTAAATTAGGAGAAATAGCTAAAGTAGTACTAATGCCAGGGGACCCAATGCGCGCTAAATGAATTGCTGAAACTTTTTTAGAAAATGCAATTTTAGTTAATGAAGTTCGTGGCATGCTATGCTATACAGGAACATATAAAGGCAAAAAAATATCAATTATGGGCCATGGTATGGGAATTCCTTCGATCGGAATTTATTCATATGAATTATATAAATTTTATGAAGTTGAAACAATTATTCGTGTTGGTTCAACTGGTTCATATAAAAAAGATTTGAATGTTAATGATGTGGTTTTAGTTGAAAAATCATATAGTGATTCTACATTCGCATCACTGATTGGTGCACAAGTTGGCGATGATAAGGTTTTATTACCATCAAGAGAAGTTAATAATTTAATTAAAAATACTGCGAAGGAATTAAATTTAGAATTATCATTAGCAACTTGTCATGCTTCTGATGTGTTTTATAATAATGATTTTCAAACATTAGATGAAATTATTCATCGAACTAAATCCGATTGTGTTGATATGGAATCATTTGGTTTATTCGCAAATGCACAAATTTTAAATAAAAATGCAGCAACTTTACTAACAGTTAGTGATTCATTGATTACAGGTGATGCACTATCACCCGCAGAGCGTGCTAATACTTTTAAAAAAATGGTAACATTAGCCTTAGAAAGCGCAATTAAATTACTTTAATTTTAAAAATAAATAAATTATTATTTAATGGTTAATTTTTATAAAATTAATTATAAAAATAACATTTACTAAATTCAAAGAAAGAACAAAGCCTTATGAATGCAAAAATTAAAGCCAAAACACGTTCACAAATGATAGATGAATTATCAAAAATGTTAAATATTGAAAAAAAACAAACAAAAGCATTTATGGATACTTACGAAGCTTTTTTAATTCTTGAATTATCACGAGCTAAAGAAGTTCGTTTAGGAAATATTGGAAAATTCAAGGTTAGTGTACGTGCAGAACGTAAGGGAATTAACCCTAAAACGGGTGAAACTGTAATTATTCCCGAGAAAACAATTCCTAAATTTACTTTTACTAAAGGAATTAAAGAAATTATTAATGCTGGTATTTCAATTGATAATGAAAGAGTATCGATTGATGATAATGATTTTGATGATGACGATGAATTTGTAGAAGAGTACATTGTATCAGAAAATAATTAATTAATAATATGAAAACACGAGTTTTAATAACTCGTGTTTTGTTATTATTTAAATAAGTATAATAAATGATTATAACTTATTTTTAATAATGGAGTAATTATGAATGAATTAGTTAAAAAAAAATTAGATGATTTATATGATTTTCTTAAACAAAAAAAATATTCAAGCCAAACCATCGAATTAGTCCATAAATCATTTGATTTTGCAAACTATTATCATGGTGATCAAACAAGAAAGTCGGGAGAACCATATATCATTCATCCAATTGCAACTGTACGAATTTTAGCTTCATGAGATATGGATGAAAGTACATTAGTAGCAGGTATGTTACACGATGTTTTAGAAGACACAAATTGTCCAGAAGAAGTTATGGAAAAAACTTTTGGTAAAGAAGTGACGCAACTTGTTTGTTTTGTAACAAAAGTATCTCTTTATTCAAAAAATCGACGTAATAAAGTTTCACACACCAATCTTGAAGAAAAGTATTCAATTCAAGTGTTTATGTCAATGACACAAGACATTCGTGCTATGATTATTAAAATTGCTGATCGTTATCATAATATGCAAACTATTCAATACTTACGTTTAGAAAAAGCGAAAAGAATTGCAACAGAAACACTAGAAATTTACGCAAATATTTCTGGAAGATTAGGGATGTATCGTGTTAAAACAGATTTATTAGATATGTCTTTTAAAATTTTAGACCCACAAAATTATCAATTAGTAAACGATTCAATTAATAAATTGGTTGAAAACAATCAAAAAAAATGAAATGAAATTTTAGCTCGTTTAAAAAATATTTTAATAGCTAATAATATTAAGGCTGAATTTGAATGGCGTCTTAAAGGTATTTACTCAACATATAAAAAAATAACTAGTGGTTATGAAGTTAAAGATATTCATGATATCTATGCTATACGTGTAATTTTAGATGATGTATATTTATGTTATCAAACATTAGGTTTAGTACACATGAATTTTACGTATATTATTAACACTTTTAAAGATTATATTTCAACACCAAAATGAAATTTATACCAATCTATTCATACAACAATTTCGTATGAAGGAACTTTAGTAGAAATTCAAATCAGAACAACAAAAATGAATTTATTTGCTAATAATGGTTTAGCAGCACACTGAAAATATAAAGAACAAAAAGATAATAAAACTGAAATTTTATTAACAGTTAATAATGTTTTATTGCGTGATTTTTTATTGAGCACAGATAAAGGAATTAAAACTATTAAAGATGTCACAACCGGAACTATTTTTGATGTACTAATTCTTAATTCTAATAAATGAATCACTGTTTCAAATGGTTCAACATTATTAGATGTAGCATATAAATACGATATAAATAATTTTTTCAATATTTTAGCAATTTATCGGAATGGTGAGCGTTCACATTTTGACACGCATGTAGAAACTGGCGATACAATTAAAATTAGTTATTCAAATGGAATTGAAACAATTAGACCAAACTGGATTACATTAGCTAATAATGATGTTGTTAAATTACATATTAACAATCATTTAAAAAAATATGAACTGAATAAACAAATTACAAAAGAACAATTTTTAGCTAATGCTGAATTTTTTTTAGAAGGCAAAATTATGAGTGAAGAGCATGCTATTAAAAGACTAGAAAAAGAATTTCAAGTTAATAGTATCAATACTTTTTTAGATAATATTGCTAATACTGACATTGATTTACAAACAAAATATAAAGTATTTTCAGAAAATAAACAAGTTTCACGTGAAGCAATTAATACAATTAAAAATCAAGCATGAAAATGATTAGCTGATTCTTCATATTTTAGTGGTCTAGAGAACTTGTATTTTACAGATTTTGAAATTTCGCCTTGTTGTTCTAAAATTCCTGGAATTAATTGTGTTGCTAAAATTGTTCGCAATAAAGTAGAAATTCACCGCAATGATTGTTCTAAAGTTAAAAATTCTCGCTCAAAAACAATTGTAATTGAATGATCAAAAGAAAAACTTGAGAATCGTCCGCGTTATTTTAAAGTTAACTTAACATTAAAAGGCAATTGAAGTGAATCTGTTGGAAATGTTTTATGCAACACATTAATACGCATGAAAGCAAATATTTCAAAAGTTGATATTAGTAAAAATAAGACTGCACGCACTCATGATACTTTTTTAAAAATTTATGTAAAAAACTTAGATCACTTACAAAAGATTATTTTAGAACTTCAAGCTAAAAATGTTATTAATGAATGGAGATTGATCTAATGAAACATATACAAAAAACAAAATTTATTTTTGTAACTGGTGGTGTTTATTCATCATTAGGTAAAGGGGTTAGTGCTAGTAGTATTGGTCGAATTCTTGTTGAATTAGGATATAGTGTTGCAATGCAAAAGCTTGATCCATATTTAAATATTGATCCCACTTATTTATCACCATTACAACATGGAGAAGTATTTGTTACAAAAGACGGTAAAGAAGCAGATTTAGATTTAGGTACTTATGAACGTTTTATTAATGCTGATTTAAATAAATATGCGTCAGTAACTTCAGGAAAAATTTATTATGAAATTTTAACAAAAGAGCGTGAAAATGGTTTTGACGGTAAAACTGTTCAAACTATTCCACATGTCACATCTGCAGTTATTGATTACATTAAAAAAATTAAAGATAGTTTAAAAACTGATTTTATTATTGTTGAAATTGGAGGAACAATTGGAGATATTGAATCGCTTCCATTTATTGAAGCTATTAGTCAATTTAAAACAATTTATGGTGTAAATAATGTAATGTTTATTCACTGTTCACCGCTTATTTATATTGAAAAAGTAGGTGAATTAAAAACAAAACCAACTCAACATAGCGTTAAGACGTTACGTTCATTAGGAATTAATTTAGATTTATTGTTATTAAGAACTAATCAAAAATTAGATGAAGTAACGATTAAAAAATTAGCATGATCTTGTGGATTAGATATTGATATGATTTTTGCTGCTTATGATGTTGAGTCAGTTTATTTATTACCAAATGTTTTGTTTGAGCAAGGGATTCATAAAACTATTTTAGATTTTTTTAGTCTACCTTTAAAAAATGATAATATTAATTCATGAATAGATTTTACTGATAAAATTACAACCTTTAAAAAACATAATTTAGTTATAGGTTTAGTTGGAAAATATGTTGAATTACCCGATGCTTATAAATCAGTATTAGCGAGTTTAGAATTAGCAGCAATTGAATTAAATATTGATTTAAAGATTAAATATATTCAACCCCAAAATTTAAATGAAAACAACATAAATGAAGAACTAAAAAAAATAAATGGTATTGTTATTCCAAGTATTGCAGGTTCAATAAAAGGCTGACCAGGAGCTTTATTAGCTGCATCTTATGCAAGAAAAAACAATATTCCATTTTTAGCTGTGGGAACTGGCGTTAATATTGGTATTGGTGAATTCATTAATAATGTACTAAAACTTCCAATTGAATTTATTAATTTAGGCAATGGTGATTTTAGTTTTTTAAAAGACGCTTTCGTTAAAAATGAAATTGAAAATTATCGAATTGGAGAGTATTGTTCTAATATTCAAGCTAACACTATAACAAGCCAAATTTATCTCAAACAAAATCAATTGAACGAGCGCCATCGTCATCATTTTGAATTTAACAATCATTATATTAATAATTATTTTTTAAATCAAAATTGAAAAATTGGAGCAATTTCAGTGGATAATAATTATATTGATGTTTTAGAATACACAAAAAATCATTTTTATGTTTTAACAATTTTTAATCCAGAATATACATCAAAACCTTCAAAGGCAAATCCTTATTTTATTAATTTATTAAAGATGAGTTTAAAAATAAAAGAAAGTTAGAATATGATTAATTACAGTAAACCACGAGGTACTATAGATTTATATAATAAAGAAATGAATGATTTTAAATTACTTGAAAATTTTTTATTATCAACTACTAAAAGATATGGCTTTCAGCAAATTAAAACACCTGTTTTTGAATTTGCAGAACTCTTTATGAAATCAGCTGGTGAAAGTTCAGATTTAGTTTCAAAAGAAATGTATTTATTTAAAGATAAATCAGATCGCTGACTAGCGTTAAGACCTGAAGGAACAGCAGGTGTTATTCGTGCTGTTGTTGAGAATAAATTACTATTAAATCATCCACTACCATTAAAATTAATGTATTTTGAGCCTTGTTTTCGTTATGAACGCCCTCAAGCTGGACGTCAACGCCAATTTCATCAATTTGGTGTTGAAGTGTTGGGAACAAAAAATATTTATTATGATTTTGAATTAATTGCTTTAGCTGATACAATTTTAAAAAAATTAATGATATCTAATTATATTTTAGAAATTAATTATATCTCATCTCCTCATAATCGTTCATTATGAGTTAAAAGTTTGCAAGAATATTTTCATTTACATCGTACTGAATTAACTCCATTAAGTCAAGAACGTATTACAACCAATCCTTTGCGTATTTTAGATGATAAATTAGAATCTCAAAAACTAGTTGTAAAACAAGCTCCAAAAATTAGTCATTTTTTATCAAATGAAGAAAAAGAAGAATTTAATCTAATTAAAAAAATGCTTGATGATTATAACATTAAATATTATGTTAACGAAGGATTAGTAAGAGGTTTGGATTATTATAGTGGATTAGTATTTGAATTTATTTCAACTTCACCTAAATTATTAGGTCAATCAACAATTATAGGTGGAGGCCGATATGGTGAATTAATTAAACAAACAGGTGGCCCTAATTATGAAGGTATTGGTTTTGGTATAGGAATTGAACGTTTATTAATAGCTTTATCTGAAACCAATAAAAATATTTTAAACACTGATGATGATAAATATTTAATTGCATTTTTTGATAAAGAATTAGAGAATGAAGCTATAAAACTAACTCAAATATTACGTATCAATAATCAATTAAATGTTGACATTATCTTAAGTTCAACTAAAGCTGACAAAATTTTTAAGTTAGCACAACGTTTAAATGTAAAAAAGCTTATAATATTAGCTAAAAAAGAATGATCAGATAAAAAAATAATTTTAAAAGATTTACTTAATTTTAAACAAGATTTATTAAGTTTAGATGAAATTAAAGGAATAAGGTAATAAAAATGAAAGTTTATTGTGGTTATATTGGTGAAGAACATTTAGAAAAAAATGTTATTTTAAATGGTTGAGTAAAAAAAGTTCGTAAAATGGGTAATTTAGTTTTTGTTGACCTAAAAGATCGATTTGGAATTGTACAAATTTTTGCAACAAAAAGTGATGGTGTTTTTAATGAATTAACACAACTTTCACGTGAGGATGTAATTAATGTTGAAGGTTTAGTTTTGTTGAGAAAAAACCCTAATAATGATTTAAAAACAGGTAGATTTGAAATTCATGTCAAAAAAATACTTATTTATTCAAAAGCAAAAACACCACCATTAATTATTGAAGATGAAACTGATGCAAATGAGGAAATTCGTTTTAGATATCGTTATTTAGATTTACGTCGTGATGTTAATTTAAAAATTTTTGAATTGCGAAGTAAAGTTTACCAAGCTTTTAGAAATTACTTATATTCACAAGACTTTATTGAAACTGAAACTCCTATTTTAGCAAAACCAACGCCAGAAGGTGCACGAGATTTTTATGTGCCAACAAGAACTAGAAAATTTTATGCTTTACCACAATCACCTCAAACTTTTAAACAATTATTAATGGTTGCGGGTTTTCAAAAATATTTTCAAATTACAAAATGTTTTCGTGATGAAGATTTAAGAAGCGATCGTCAACCAGAATTTACTCAAGTTGATATAGAATTATCATTTGCTGATGAAATAGAAATTCAGACATTAATTGAAAATTTATTAAAATATGTTTTTAAACAAACCATTAATGTTGATTTAACAACTCCTTTTATGCGAATGAGTTATGAGCAAGCGATAAATGATTATGGTAGTGATAAACCAGATTTACGTTTTGATTTGAAAATTAAAACACTTAACACATATTTTGAAAATTCAAAAACATTATTTTTTCAAAAAGCACTTTTAAATAATCAAAGTATTCGTGCAATTTTAGTACCTAATATTAATTTAAATAAAAAACAAGTACAAACTCTTGAAAAGTTTGCCAAAGACAAAGGTGCTAAAGGTTTAAGTTGAATAAGTATTAAAGATGAAAAAATTATAGATGGTTCGTTATTATCAATTCAAGAAGATCATATAATTTATAAAACGATTTTTAAAGACTTTAATTTATCAACTGGATCAATTTTATTAGTTGCTGATACTTTTGATATTGCATCTCAAGCATTAGGTTTAGTACGTATAAATTTAGCATCTATTCTTAATTTAAAAAAACCCAATATTTTTAAATTTGTTTGAATTATTGATTGACCATTATATGAATATGATAATGAGGCTCAACGTTTTGTTGCTGCACACCATCCTTTCACAATGCCAACTTTAGAAACATTAAATACTTTTGATGTAAATAAAAAAGACGCTAGAGGTCGTAGTTATGATATTGTTTTAAATGGTTATGAATTAGGTGGAGGATCAGTTCGGATTATAGACCAACAAATTCAACGCCGTATGTTTAAATCAATTAATATGAGTGATGAAGAGGCTAATTTAAAATTCGGTTTTTTACTAACTGCATTCGAATATGGTGTTCCGCCACATTGTGGAATTGCTTTGGGTTTAGATCGTTTGATGATGATTTTAGTGAATAGTGAATATATTCGCGATGTTGTTGCATTTCCTAAGAATAACAACGGCGTTGATATGATGTTAGACGCACCATCTAACATGAATGATGAAGATTTAAAAGAATTAGGTTTAAAAATAAAAAATGATTAATAAAAAGATAAAGATTAACCCAAATATAACATATTTTAAACAAAAAATTTCTAATTATCATGAGCATTTGTTAGTTTGAAATGATTTATATGATAAATTAATTTCATTGACTAATAATATTATTGTTGATAAAAATAACAAAAATATTTATCATCAAAACGACAAACAAATTTTTGATTTTACTTTATGTTTATCTGGTCTTTTGTCTAAAACTTTAGGTTTAAATCATAAATCATCTTCGCTTTATTTAACAAATGATGATGAAGTAGCGCATCGTTTTAAGATTAAAGTTTTGCATAATTATTTTAATTTATATAATATTGAAGAATTTTTTACGTTTATGGATAATCAAATTCCTTTAGAAAATGCAAAAAATATTGCACGTTTAAGTTTAATTTATGATTTAAAACAACATGAAAATATTTTAAAAACTATATCGAATGAAGGTTTAGAAAATATTGATTTAGAATTTGCTTTCATTAATTTTTTAAGAGCAAAAATCTCTATTAATTTTGCCTATAGTTATGATATTTCTGAAGTAATTTTATTGTTGCGAACAGGGCTAGATTTACATTTTTTAGAAAATGAGCATTTTAGTAATCTTATACCAGTTTTTGGATTAGAAACAATTAAATATTTCAAGAATTGAAAAGAATTTTTAATTAACTATGTTATGACCGTTGCATATCATAATTTAGATATTAATGACCCTAAAAATGTTCTTTTAGCAACGCAAAAATTCTTTAATCATATTAATGAAATAATTATTGATTATGGTTTAGATAAACGTGATCAATGAATTAAAAAAATTATTCCTTTTGAAGAATAATTATAGTAAAATAAGAAAGTCAATAGAGAGAGATAAATTTATGATTAAGAGTATTTGAATTGCTGGAGGTTGTTTTTGAGGTATTCAAAAATATTTTGATAGCATTATTGGTGTTAATCATACAGTTGTTGGTTATAGTCAAGGAAACGTTATTAATCCAAGTTATGAACAAGTTTGCACTCAAACAACCAACCATACAGAAACTGTTCAAATCGATTATGATGATCGTTTTGTTAGTTTAATAAGTATTTTAGAACATCTTTATCAAATCATTGATCCTTTTAGTTTAAATAAGCAAGGCGATGATGTTGGTAGTCAATACCGTAGTGGTATTTATTATGTGGATCACGATGATGAGTTTATTATTAAAGATTTTTTATTAAAAAAACAAAATCAAACACCAAAAAAAATTATGATTGAAGTTGAAAGATTACGCAATTTTAATATTGCTGAAGAATACCATCAAAAATATTTAGATAAAAATCCTAATAGTTATTGTCATGTTGATTTATCATTATCTAAAAAAGAATTCAGATAAAAACCAGGCGTTTTTGCGTCTGGTTTTTATATTTTTTAATCATTAATATTATTACAAGATTGATATTTCTCTAATTTTTTAATAACATTATCTTTTAAAACGTTAGTTAAAAATACCGCCATATCATGAATTGATTCTTTAGCACCATTTTTTAACCATTGCATTCTAATATTACAAAAAAATCCTGTTAAATAATTAATTAAATATTTATCAATTGAATTATTTGACATATTACCTATAGCATAAAAACCACTTTCAGTGGTTAAATCAACAATTAATCCACTAAAATTATTTTTATCTAAGATTAGAAAATATTCTTTGAATTCTAAACTAATTTGTAATGAAATTTCATAAAATTTAGTAAAACCAACTTCATCAAAATTGATATTTAGGTTATTATTTATTAATTTACTTACAACTTTCCAATTATAAATATTTTTAATAAAATAATTAATAATCGAAATTTTATCACTAAAATTACGATAATATGAAGGTCGCGAAACATCTGCAACCTCAATAATTTGTGAAATTTTAATTTTGTTAAATGAATTGGTTTTCAACAAATTAAATAAAGCTGAAACAATTTTTAATTTAACTTTTGAAATTTTAATTTTTTCTACTGCCATTTATTTTTATAAATTATTTTTAATAAATTCTTCTAAATCATTTGGTTCACATTTTGATTCAAAACGTCCAATAATTTCATCATTTTTAACAAAAAATTTCTCAAAATTTCATTTTACTGCTTTTGCTTTTGGACTTCATGGATACTCAGTAATTAATTGTTTGTATAATGGAGAAATATTAGAACCTACAACATTAGTTAGATCCATTATTGGAAAAGTAACATTGTATTTTGTTGAACAAAATTCCTTTATTTTATTATTGTCATCAAATTCTTGAAACATAAATTGACGGCAAGGAAAAGCGACAATGATGAATCCTTTATTCTTATATTTTTTGTATAAATATTCTAATTGTTCATATTGTTTAGCGTATCCACATTTACTTGCTACATTAACAATTAAGACTAGTTTATTCTTAACTTTTGATCAATTAAACAATTTTTTATCGATATCTAAGACCGGATAATCACTTAATTTCATATTTAGCCTTTCCATATTTTAATGTAAAACATTGAAATTATACTCTAAATTTAACAATATTATATACTAGTTAGTTTTTGTAATATTTATTATAAAGTATAAGATGGAATCTAAGTATCTATTAAAACATTAGTTGCTTTTGATATTTAATAAAAAATATTAAAAAAAGTTATGATATTATTTTTGCTAAAATATATTAGGTAATTATTAAAAATAAAAAGATGTTTAAAGATTTTTTGTAATTTATTTACTAGATCTTTGTCTATCTTATTTTTACTATATTATTGTTTTTATAAATGTCCATTTTAAAACAAATTACGTTAGGAAGTGTTCAATATGGATAAAAAAAGTAAGAAAATTCTAGGATTAAGTGTTGCTTCAATTATTGCAGCACTTGCGATTATTGCTCCATCTACTTATTTTGGTTTACAAAAACAAGAAGAGGGTAAAAAAGATATTAATTTAGATAATGTTACGCGAAAAATACCTGGTGAAACTAAAGATGATATCAAAGTTGAAGATTTAAATAATATTAATGATCAAAATACAGATCTTAAACTTGATTTTAGTAAGGTAAGTATTAAACCCCAAACAAAAATTAATTATTTAGCGATTGGTGATTCAATCACAGCTGGTTTTAATTCAGAATTAGGTTGAGAAGCCCCAGGTCGCTATGATCCAATAACTAATAAAATTAGTGGATTAAGTTTTCCTTCATTTATTGCGCAATACATAAATAAAGTTGAACCAAATCGTTTAGCTTCTTATGAAAATTTAGGAATCACAGGATCACGCATCGAAGACTGATTATATATGTTAGGTGCTGGAAGTGATGAGTATTTTAAAAATCAAGAATATAGATTTTTTGATTTTTCTAAACAAATGGATCAACAAAAAGATAATCCTTTTAAAAACCGTTTATCAAAGTTTTTTAAAAATTTTGGTTATGATTCAAAATTAACACCAAAAAATAATCATGAAGTTAATATTAATGATTTTAATGGTTTAAAAGAGCAAATTAAAAAAGCTAATTTAATGACAATCACCTTAGGTGCTAATGATTTTTTAAGATATTTAGACATTCCAAAACTTGTTAGTTTAACAAATTTGAAAGGTAATGATTTAGAAATAAAAGTTAAAGAGTTCGAAAATAATTTACAAAAGGCATCTTTAGAAATTACAAAAAATCTAAAGAAATTAATCGCTCTTATTCGTACTTTAAATTCTAATGTATCTATTACATTAGTAAGTTATCCATTACCACTATTACGTTTACAAGATGTAATAGATAGTTCATTTAAATTAACAAATAAACGTCGTTTAAGTGATGAAATTATAAATATTCTAAATAGTGCCATTAAAAAAACATATGATTTAAATAATAATATCAACTATATCGATGCTTTTGATGAGAATGATTGAAAAGAAAACAGTTTTAATTTTGCAAAAGCAATTTTTGATATTCATCCAACTGAATTAGGATATAAACGGATGGCTCAAGATATTTTTCTAAAAATGTCTTTGGGACAAAATTACGCTCAGCAAAAAACTGCTTCTATTGCAAATGCTATTTATGATGCATGAGATAGTGAATATTTTAATAAAGATAGCGATAGTTTTAAACAACAAATTGGTTTTGCTAATAACACAAATCAAGATCTAGTAGAAAAAACTTTAGGTTCTTCAAAAGGTGCGGCATTTTGAGCGAAAACTGCTCTTGAAAATGATGAAGAATTACGTAAATCCTTTTCTAATTTTAAAAATACCTCAACAATTGTTAAAGATTGATTAATTTCAAATAAACGACGTTTTGGGAGTTTTGTTAATTTAATTACTTCAAATTTAACATCATTAGGATTAGATAAAAATGGATATATCAGTCAATTTTTATCAAAAAAAGATGCTGATAACACTAATAATTTATATAAATTAGCATCAGCTTTAGCATCAACACCATATATTGATATGGTTATTTCTGGAATTCAAAATGATTTAGATAATTTAGATTTAGATAAAAATAATATAATTGGGACACAAAATATTTCTAAAAAAATTTTATATGATGTTTTTAGAAAAAATATTATCAATGATCAGAATTTATATGAATTAATTAAAGGAATGTTTCATTCTCAGCTATTCAATGAAAATAAATCTCAAATTAAATCTTTAATAAAAGCTTTATTAAGTGATTTGGTTAGTTCCCATAAATTATTAGAAATAATTTTTGGTGAATTTGCAACTGATAATTTAAAGAATAATAATGAATTCTTAAAAAATTTACTAATAATCCAAAATAAATTAACTCAAACAAAATCACTAGATAACATTATTAATGTTTTTGTAGATGCTTTGTTTGATAATGATAATGAATATTTATTGCAGGGTCCTTTATCAAATGTTTTAGCAAAAATTGTTAAGACTAATAAAGCATTGTTAACAACTAGAATTGACAATTTATTTAATGATTTATTTAAAGATCAAACAACATTAGATGCAACTTATAACATTCTAATAAGAGTTTTAGGCCAAAATATTCCTGATTTTATAAAAACTCCGCAAGCATCTTTAATAATTAAAAAAATTTTATCAAAAGGTACAAATTTAAAATTAATAAACACTTTAAAATTAAATACGATTGATTTATTAACTGATTCAAAAACATATGCTGGCATATTTGATTCATCAGAAACTTCAATTATCAATCTTATTCAAAAATCCATCGATTTTACTTCAAAATCATTTATTAGCGATGTTTTAGATTTATTAACATCAGATAATGTTGATTTAAACGAATGAAAAGAATTTATTAAAACAATTTTAAACTCTTCAACAATTAAAAATATATTTAATTATGGTATTGTTAATTTAGTTTCTTCTAATACCACACCATTAAAAACCAGTCATTTTGATTTTAATGTTTTATTAAAAAATTTAATTGCTGTTTTAGAGGAAAAAGATTGAACAACCAACCAAAAAACAAAATTAAAAAGCCTTTTAAGAATGAGTGTTGATGAATTATTAAAAAATCCACAAACTCAAAATTTTGTTACTTCTATAGAAGATTTTATTGCTAATAAATTAGGCGATCTGGTAATTAGTGCAAATAATAGTTTACTAAAATCAAATATGTCTGATATTTGAAAACTAATCAAAGAAGTTGTTCATGACTTAATTCATAGTTCTGAATCATATGATCTAATATTTTCAATTATTAATGACTTTATTGATCATCCACAAAATTATGATAATTTAAATAATATTAATGATTTATTACCATTAATTTTAAAATCTACAAATAAAGAACTTCAAGATAAGGTTGATATATTATTTAAAAAACTTATTAACAATGAAAATATACCAAATTTAGTAGGAACATTAACAACAAATTTAATTGTCAAAAACTTCTTTGTTAAAGAATTAACAGTAGATCAAAAACAAAAGATTAATAATTTTATCACTAATATTTTGCCAACAATACCTAATTTAACTTTATATAAAGAAATCCGAAAACAAGCTTTTGAATTTTTAACAAACAATATTAATAAAATTTTAGTGGATCCTAAAAACACTTTATTAATATTAAATGATGGGATTAACAAATTATTATCAAACATATTGCCACAATTATCAACCCTGATTGAATTAATTGATAACGATAAAATTAAAGATCAAGATTTTATTGATGTTATTAAAATATTTATAGACAATTTAGATTTTAATAAATTATTTGTCAATATAAAGTCTAATAATAACCAAACAACAGATAGTACTACTTTAAATCAATTTTATTTTAAATTTAAATTAAATTTAGAACCTAAAAAATTAATTTTCGATTTAATAAAAAATCTTTTGAATTCACCAATTTTAAAAGTAAATGATAATAAAAATAATAAAATTAAGATTGAATCTAATAAAGCTAAAATTAAGTCTATTCTAACAACTAGTGTTACAAACATTTTTGAAAATTCTAATCTTATGAATTTTTTTAATAATCAATTATCACAATTATTTAGTTCAATTGATTTATTTAAAAATTTAAATTTATCAAATCAACAACGTTTAAACTTTGCTAAGGCTATTGTTGAATTATTAAATAAAGAAAAATTATTATCAAATTTAATTAATGTTTTAATAACTAACTTAATTGATCACGCTGATGAATATGCTGAAGCAACAGATTTAGCAACAATTTTATCATTAACAATAAAATATAATCAAAATGAATTAAAAAATGCGTTTGATAAATTATTAATAGGAACTTTAAAAAATGATAATCTTCAAGATTTAATTTTACGTATTTTTGTTAAATTAATTAATCCTAACAAGTCTTATGATTCAATTAGTGTAGTTTCAATTAATAAATTGAAAACATTTATATCAAAATTTGCTACAGGAATTAGTAAATTGGATTTATATCAACAATTAAAAAATTCAATATTTACAGTTTTTTCTAACAAAACAAAAATGCAACAATTATTATCAAATGATGTGAGTGTAATAAATAAAACACTACTAGAAGCATTTAACATTGACACACCAGAAAAAGTTTTGAAAATTAGTAGTTTATTAGATATTAATGAAATTGATGCTCGTGATTATGCTGATATTATTGAAATTATTTTAGTTGAAATTGGTTTTAATGTTACAAGTATTCAAAATAATGATGTTAATAATAATTTGAAAACAATTGATAAAAAAACAAATGATTTTGCTTTTCAAATTTTGAAAAAAGCTTTAAATAATGGTGTTAGTGATCAACAATTACAAAAAATTAAAAATGTTGTTAATTATTTATTAGATGATATTGTTAAAATTCATGATTCAAGTAGTTTTTTAAGAATTCAATTAGAACAATTATCACATGTTTTAGTTGATAAAATTACCGCAGTTTTACCTAAATCATTAACAATTAAACATAAATATACAAAGATTTTTTCATCGATTTTAAATAATCAAGATTTTTTACAAAAAGCCAAAACTTTATTATCAACAATTTTAAATGAACTGATTGATCATAAAGATAAATATAAAGACATTAATTCGTTTAGTGAATTAATCTCCGTATTCTTTAAAAATAAAGCTAGCGATCTAAAAACACAATTAAAAGATTTACTAAATACAATTTTAAAAAACCAAACACTAATCACTAATATTGGACAAGTAATAATAGAATCATTTAAACTAGAAAACAAAATAAGTATTCTAGATAGTGATCTTGAACAAAATACGATTTCATTTATTAATAAAATTTTTGCTCACATTACAGAATTGCCAATTTATACTAATTTAGTGGATAATTTTTTTAATTTTTTTAGTGAATATACAAAAAGTTCTGACACAAAAACATTGAATTTTAATAAATTTAAAAGTAGTTTATTCCAAGCTATCATACCTAAAATAAGTGATTTTGCATCTCTTTTAGACTTATTTAAATATAATGAAATTAGCGAACAAGAATGAAAAAGCGCAATTACATTCTTTATTGATTATTTGCCAATAAATAATTTAATAAACTCTAAAATTTTGCCTACTAATTCTTTATTATTTGTTAGAAATATTTCAATTTCAAAAACAAAACCAGAATTAAATAAAATTGAAAACATCATTTTAGATTTATTTAAAGCATTATCACAAAAAGCTAAAACATTTGATAATAATACCTTAACTAAAGCAAAAAACATTATCGAATTTACTTTTAATAAGCTTTTAACATCAAATAATATTAAAAATTTTATTAATAATCTATTATCAAATTTAAGTCCCATTAGATCTTTTTTGAAATCAATTAATGTTCAAGATAAAAAGCAAACACAACTTATTGAACATGTAATTAATTCTCTTTTAAAAGATAAACAATTACAAACAATTTTTAACGCCTTAATTGAACCTATTTTATCAAATAACAATAATTTTGATAATGTTAAAACTTTATCAGAATTTATTAGTCAGATTATTATTAAAAGTGGAGAGAAAATTAAGCCAGCTATTACTAAAATTATTAAAAATTTATTATTAGATGATGAAATACAAACATTATTATTACGTTATATTATTCCACAAATTAATACAACAAAAACATACGATAGTATTAATAATTCAGCTATTAATAAAATCAAAATTTTAATTACTAAGTTAGCAAATAATTTAGATAAGTTTAGTATGTATAATGATCTTTTAGATAGTTTATTTACAAAATTAAGCGATAAATCTATTTTAAATAAGTTATTAAATGATGATTTTTTATCAATTGGAAGTATTTTAAAAGAAATTTTTAATATAAATCAACCATCACAACTAATAAAAGTTATTGATATTTTTAGTATCAAAGACATTACTGCCCAAGATTATGTAAATGTTTTGAATGTTATCTTTAATGATATTGGTTTTAATAATCAACAAACAAAACAAAATATTACCAATGATCAAAAATACGATATTAATATTTACTTTGAATATTTAAAAGCTTTAGTTGAACATAATTTTAGTGAGTTAACTAAAACAAAATTAAAAGAAATCGTCAAATTATTCGTTAAAGATGTAATGAATGATGACCATCATAACCATTTATGAAAAAAAATGACATCGTTTATTAGTCATAAATTAAGTGATTTATTAATTAAAAAAATTCAAGTATTAACTCCACAGAAAAATGAATATCAACAATTAGTTAACAATTTATTAAATGGTATTGATTTTAAAAATGTTGTCCAAAATTTAATTGTTGAAGGCTTTGCAAAAATAATTGATCATCAACAACAATTAAAGAACTCACAAAATTTTGGAGATTTAATTCAAAAAGTTATCAATATAGATGATGTATGAATTAAAAAACAATTAAAACAACTCCTAAGTGCAATTACAAAAGACATAAATTTAACAAAAGCTACATCAACTACTATTATTAATTCGTATTTAAATTATTTTGAAATTAAAAATCTAACAGAAGAAGATAAAAGAAATTTAATTAATATCTTTGACAAAATTTTAAAGCAAATTCCTAATTTATTATATTTACAAAATATTGTTGATCAATCAGTAGATTTTTTAAAAGTAAATATTGAAGCATTAATTAATCATCAACCACTTAAAAACACAACATGAAACGATTTTATTAACAAAAATGTTACAGATATTAGTGCTTTAAGTAACTTATTAGAAATTTTTGAAACTAATGAAATTACAAATAATGAATGAAACCAATTAATTACGATTTTAATTAATCATGCACCTATTGATAAAATTGAAGAAATCATTAGAAACATAACATCAAATTCAATAATTAACAATAAAGCACAAAAACAAGATATTAAAAAACAAATTGATAAAATTTATCTACTTATTAAAAAAGTTTTACAAACACAAACCTTAAATAAAAGCCATGCCAAGACTAGTGTTGTAAAAATTAACGAAACAATTAAAACATTAATTGATTCTTTATTTGCTAATCAAGAAATTAAAACTTTAATTAGTAATACATTATCAAATTGGATTTTCAGTTCGAATTTAGCAAAAATTTTAAATGTTGACGAAGATCAAAAAAATAGTTTAATTAAACCAGTAGTTGAATTTATTATTAGTAGTAATGATTTAAAAACAATTTTAAAAACCATAACAAATAGCTTTATTTTACATGCTAGTGAATTAGCGAACACAAATTCTTTTGAAGAATTAATTGTTAAACTTATTAGTTTTGAGCAAACTAATTTAAAAAGTAATTTAAATAATTTTATTCAAAAAATACTTCAAAACGATAAAATTGATGAATTGTTAGCGCGTGTAATATTTAAACAAATTTCTCCACAAAAAAAATATGATCAAATTCAGCAAATAAATAAAGACAAAGTGGTCACTTTTATTAAGAAGCTTGGTGACAATCTGACAAAATTTGATTTATATAATAAATTACTCGATAATTTATTTAGTTCAATTACAAATCAAACAAATTTAACAAAATTATTGAGTGAACAGCAAGATAGTGTAATTAATTTTATTAAAACGATTTTTGATTTTAGTGATCCTAAACAAATTATTTCACTAATTGATGTATTAAAAGTCAACGAGATTACAAGTAATGATTATATTGAAGTTATTAAATCAATTTTAGATGAAATTGATTTTAATCATTTCTTTAATCAAGCTGTCAAAAACAGTAATCTTTCAAATTATCCATTGAATAAACATGAAAATGATAATGATAGTAAATTAGATATAAATAAGTACTATATTTATGTAAAAACATTATTTGCGCATGAAATGGATTCTACATCAAAAGAAAAATTAAAAACAATTATTGATGAACTAACAAAAAAAATTGTTGAAAATAATAATAAGGGCTTGTTGTACAATTTGGGCAATGGATTAGGTGAAAAACTAAGTAATTTAATTATTAATACATTCCCTGGGTTAACTAATTTAAAACAAAACTATAAAACACTAGTACAAAAAGTATTTACTAATCAAAACTTGTTTGAGCAAGTTCAAAATTTGATCACTTATGCAATCAATAGTTTGATTGATCATAAAAATGAATATCAAAATTGTAAAACTTTTGGTGAATTATTAACAACTTACATTAATAAGAATCAAACACAAATTATTGATAAATTAAAAGAAGCAATTAATAAAATAATCAGTGGTTCATCTTCATTAATTGATGAAATTTCAACATCATTTGCTAATACAATTAAAACATATTTTAAATTAGAAAATTTAACAGTAGAAGATATCAATAAACTAAAGTCATTTATTAATTTTGTTATCAAAAATATTTTCAATCTTGAATATGTTAATGATGGTTTAGTTAAATTAATTACGACTTTAAGTTCAAACGCCATAAAAATTGTTGATCAAAACACTAATTTTGTAACTGTTATGCAAAATGATGTTATTTCATATTTAACATCTCCGCAACAAATTGCAAAATTACTTCAAATTGTTGATTTGGATAAAAATGATGACATTTTAAATTTCTTAAAAGTTATTTTATCTCATTTGCCTCAAAACGCATATACTATTTTATTTGGTAATAAAATTAATCTTATAACAAAGAACACAAATCAAAAAACTAATAGAAGTGTAATTCAAAAATATACAATATTAGATTATGTAAAAACTATTTTAAATTCTTCTTACTTAAAAAAACAAGATACAATTGTAAAAATTAAACATATTTTTAAAGATCTTTTAGTAACTATATCTAAATCATCACAATTAAATAATTATATTGGTGAGTTGATTAGTAATACTTTCGCACAAAAACTTTCAAATCTTAGTGGTGTGGATAAACAATATAGTGAATCATTTTTAAAAGAATCATATAAATTTATTATAAGTGATGAAAAATTAATCAAGATTATTGATGAAGTAGTTAATGATTTAGTTGATCATAAAGATGAATATTTAAAAGAAATTACAAACAATAATCAACCATCAATTAATATTATTTTAAATATGTTAATTAAACGAAATGTTGATCAACAAAAAGTTGATTTTGTACCTTTTATAAAACGTTATTTAGTTATTGATTCTTCAACACAATTTATGGCTCAATACCTTTTTAAAACTTTAAAATTAGAAAATACTAATGATCAAGATGTAAAAATTGTTCAAACATTTGTAAAAGAATTAATTAATCAAATTGATCAATTAGATTTTGTAAATTTATTCATTGATAAAATATTTACTTTAATAAAAGAAAATGGACTTGATTTATTTACAAAAGAAGAGGGTATAAAAAAAGTAAATGAAGCTATGAAAACGTTTGGTTTAACTGAAACAACTAATTTATTAAAAATTGCAAAACTTGTCGAACCAAATAAAATTAAACCCCAAACCATAGGTGATCTAATTAATTTAGTATTTGAAAAATCACCATTAGCTGAAGATTTCGAAAGTATAACACAAGATAAAAATCCTTTATATTATGGTTTAAAAAATCTTAAAGAAGATAGTTTAAATGCTGTTTTATTTGCTAGTGGCAAAAAGAAAATAGGAGAAGCAGCAAAAGTTAGTGAAATTAATATGTTAGATGCTATCCAACATTTAATTAATAAATTATGATCAGCTCGTGCAGAATACGCTAAAAATCATCCTAATTTAGAATATGAACAAGATAATCCATATATGCGTTCGCTAATTCATTTAGGAATTGTGATGCAATGATATGTTCATGAAACATATTTTAGAAATGTTTCAGGTGGGCTATGATGGACTGGTTCTGATTCATTATCGGGTGAAGGACGTGTCTATTTATTGCTAAAAGCAGATATGGGATCTGAAAGTGAAAAACGAGTACGCTCAATGATTATGGGGAATCGTGGTGCAATGCTTTGAAATACACCAAAAGAGTGGAATTATAATAAAAATGATTTTTTATATATGATTACATATTGAAAATGAAGAACAAATTCACGTTTTAACGATTCTAAAGAGAAAAATAAAGCAACTTATATTTTCAAAGCTTTAAAACGCGGTTATGGTGAAAAAGTTAAAACAATGAAATAATTATAAAAATATTAGAGATTTTAAACAATCTTTAATATTTTTTTATTTTATAAAAATAATTTTGATGATATTGTATCTATTAATTTATTTTGTTAAATGTTAAAATATAATAATATTAGTCAATAAAAATAAAAAATGATTTAAGTAAATATAATTCATGCAAATTAATATTAAAAAAATAATAATAAAAATAAGCACTTTTTTAGGGTTAGGAATAATTCCTATTTTAGCAAGTTCTTGTTCTATTATTATTCCTGATTCGATTCCTTTAAAATCAAATGTTTCTTCAATTACTAATGATATTTCAAAATTAGCTAATGATTATATTGATAATCAACACAAAATTATTGAGTCTATTAATAAAAATAAAAAAATTAGTTTAACGAATGAAATGATTCAAAAAGCAAAATTTTATGCTGGATATATTTCTCGTCTGCGTTTTATTCAAAAATTAAGATATGAAATTCAAAACGAAAAAAAAACATTGAATAAAATAATTAAAGTTGTGAATGATGCTGATATTAGTACCTTATATGATTTTAAAGATAAAAATCTAACTATTTATACGAAAACATTTTATTTCCATAATTATCAATTTGTCAATGCTAATAAAAAAAATTATTTTATTTCTAAAAAAACTATTAAATCTGTTATTACAGAAAATTTATTAGATATAGGATTTACTTGAACAATTATTTATAATGATCAAACAAAAACTTATATCAGGCCAACTGATTTTATGACCAAAAATTTTATTGATTATAAAAAAAATGAAAATAAAATTGCTACTCGTTCGAAAATTTTATATGATATGATTGTTAAAAATGAATCATTAAATATTAATCATAGTGAATATGAATCTTTATTAGTCAATAATGAATGAAAAAGATATTATGAAAATATGATTAATATATTTTTATATCAATATTATAATGAAGGTATAAAAAACGATATTGATTTTTTAAATCATTTTTTATTAAAAGATGCACTAAAATAGGAGAAAGATATGCCAAGAAAACATTTAATCGCTAGTGGAATTAATAAGAAACAACAACAACAAGCTAAAATTTGAATGAAATGTGCAAAAGAAATTAAAGCTGCCGCAAAAATGGGTGGTCCTAACCCAGAGGCAAATTCGCGTTTAAAAGTTGCTATTGAACGCGCTTTAAATAATAATTTGAGTCGTGATTCAATTGAACGAAACATTAATGGTGCCAGTAAAGATATTGATAATTTAAAAGAATTAACATACGAAGGATATGGACCAAATGGATTAGCAATTATTGTTCGTGCTTTAACTGATAATGAGCAGCGGACAATATCAGCTATTCGTGGTTATTTTTCGAAATTACAAGGTCAGATTGCTAAACCTAATTCTGTTAGTATGTTGTTTAATGAATGTGGACAGTTATTAATTAATAAAGAAACTAAATCTTTAGATGAATGATTTGAAATTCTTATTGATCAAAGTATTATAGATATAAATGAAGATGATAAAATTATTGAAATATTAGTTAAGCCAGAAGATTTTAGCACAGTAAAATTAATTCTTGAAAAAAATAATGCTGATATAAAAAGTGCGGAAATCAAACTTATTCCTAATGATTTCATTAGTTTAGACGAATATGCTCGCGAACGTTTAGTACGTTTTGTAAATGCTTGTGAAAACGATGATGATATTTCATGAGTAATTACGAATTACGAAGAAGAATTATAATGTCAAATATTGATGTAAAAACTAATTTTTGAAAATTAAATCAAAAGAATAAAAAGATTTTATTTCGTGTGCTTGGATATTCTAGTTTATCAGTTACTATAATAACACCTTTAATTTATAAGATATCATATAATAAACAATACTCATTTATTACTAAAAGTATACGAGAATTAAAAACAATTGATACTAATTTTGTTTCATCTTATTCAGATTTTTATATTCTTCAGAAATCAAGTATATCTAATGACTTGTATAATTATAATTTGATTAACAATTATCATGATTTTGAAAAATTAATAAAAAACGATTTGAATTTTGATAAATATAATAGTGCTTTGATTTATGAAAAAATAAAGGTTAGTTTATTAGAGAAATATAATGAAAATTTTTTCAAAAATAACGATCTGTTATATGTTTCTTATAATTCATTAGACTCAAAATATTTTTTAACTTCAATTTTGAGTTTTGATTACAATAATTTATATTTACCATTTTTAAACACTAAATCGATTTTTAATGATGAGTATGATAATAAAAATTTTTATACAGATTCAGCTCTAAGTACTACTAAAACAGAAGTTAAATTTTTTAGTATTAATAAAAAATATAACATAAAACTTAAACAAATTAAAATTTATAGTATTGAAACGGCAAAGGATTTATTTCTATACAAAAACTATGTTCGAAAGAATAATAAACCTATTTAATCATCATAATATTTTAATTTCAAATCATTAATCATTTTTTTAAAATTAATAACACCTGGAAAAATTATTTCTAATTCAATACATTGATCCTTAAATCATTGAAAGGGAATGGATTTCCGCTTAGTTTTTTGATAATAGTTAATTAATTGTTGAAAAGTGATAATAAAATATAGATTGTAATTAATGAAACAAATAATTAAAAAAGAGAAACCTGAATTTTTATGAATTAAATACAAATGTGCTAGTTGGTGCGGTTGTATTTGTTTTATTAAAAATGAGTTTTTATTTGTTTGTTTAGCTTCAAAATCAAAATAATCACCTTTATAGAATCCGTAATAATCAGTTTCACTTTTTTGCTTGATTTTTCCTTGAACATAAGAATTATCAATATTTTTAATAATAATATCAACACACCTTTTTTTAAAAAAAGCTTGATATTGTAAATTAAACAAGCTAATTGATTTATTAATTAATACTTCAAGATGCATTCCATTGTTTTTATTATTCATCTCTAACTCCTATATTAATATAATTAGGGAAAAATAATTATTTTGTATGAATATAAAACATAATAACCTTTTAAATACATAATAATGCTAATAATTAGGTTATAATTTTATATTATTTTTGTAGAAATATGAGGTAATAATAATGGCAACAATTATTCAAGCAAAAGATTTACGTGCTGGCCACACTTTTTTATATAAAGGTAATATTTACCAAGTAATAGAAAATTCGTTTAATAAAACAGCTATGCGTGAAGGAATTGTAAAATGTAAAGTTAAAAATTTACGTACTGGTGCAATCACTATTGAAGTTTTAACTGGAGAAAAACTTGAACAAGCAGTGATTGAAAAATCAAAAATGACTTTTAGTTATGATGATGGTAGTGGTTATGTGTTTATGGATAATGATACATATGAACAAATTTCAATTCCTTACAGTCAATTAAGTTGAGAGAAAAATTTTATTGAGGAAGGTACTGAAGTAAGTGTTATGCGTTATGATGGTGAATTAATGGGTGTAAGTTTACCAGATCAATTAGTCGTAACAATTATTGAAGCAGAAGAAGCGGTTCAGGGTAATTCAGTTCAAAATGCTACAAAACGTGCATGATTAGAATCAAAATGAGAGTTTCAAGTTCCACAATTTATTAAATCTGGTGAAAAAGTGATTATTAATCCATCAAATGGTCAATATGTAGGAAGAGCTAAATAATAATGCAGTACATTACCATTAATAATACAAAATCAGGGAAGATTTTAATCTCAAAATCAAATATTAAAAAGTTTATTGAACAAAAATTTAATTTGATTGTTAATAAAAAATTTGTAATTAAGAATATCGATATTGTTCAGTATGATGAATCCCTTGTTGATATATCTATTATTATTTCATTATTTGATATTCATCAAAAAGTTGATCTTGATGAAGTAAGAGATGTACAAAATCATTTAGCTTCTTTTATTTATTCAAATTTAGGCGTTGATACTAAAAGTGTAAATATAGGGATTGATTTATAAAAATGAAAACTCAATGAGCTAAACGTGTTAAATTATTTCAATTTATCTATCATTGATTAATTACAAAAAAAAATAAACCGATAGCATTAAAATGTGCTTTAGTTGACTTTGATTTAGATCTTAATTGAATAAATGTTGGTGAATATATTTTGGATAATTATGAACAATTAACAAAAATGATTAAACCTCTTATTAGTAAAGATTGAACATTTGAACGTTTATCATATGTTGAGCAAGCTTTATTGCTAAGCGCATATGGTGAATATCTGGTTTTAAAAACTCCTAAGAAAATTATTATTGATCAAACTTTAATTACAACACATAATTATTCTAACAACGAATCATATAAGTTTATTAATGCAATTTTAGATCAATTATTAAATTAAAAATTATGCAACGTTACTTTGTTTCTAAAATTAAAGACAAAAAAGTTTATTTTTATGATTCTGATGTTCATCATATCAAGAATGTTATGCGTATGAGATTACATGATAAAGTTATTGTTATTAATAAAACAAAAGCATTTGTTGCTGAGATTATTAATCTTGAACCATTACATGCAACAATTATTAAACCATATACTCTTAATTGTGAATTAGCTACTAAAATTGATTTATTTCAAGCAAGCATTAAACCAAATAATTTTGAGTGAATTGTTCAAAAAGCATGTGAATTAGGTGTTAATAGTATTTATCAAACAATTTTTAAAAGAACTTATAATCATTCACTAATTAAAACGAATCGTATTTTAACAATTATTAAAGAAGCGTGCGAACAAGCACGACGTAATCATCTTGTTAATTATTACGCTCAATTTAGTTTTAATGAATTATTAAAATATTTAAGAGATTATGATCTAATTTTAATAGCATA
Organism: Ureaplasma parvum serovar 3 str. ATCC 27815; assembly: GCF_000019345.1. Classification (NCBI taxonomy): domain Bacteria; kingdom Bacillati; phylum Mycoplasmatota; order Mycoplasmoidales; family Mycoplasmoidaceae; genus Ureaplasma; species Ureaplasma parvum. Next base: position 342,504 of record NC_010503.1, read on the forward strand.
TGAAAATGAAAAACAAAATCTTTTAAATAATGCTTTTAAAGAAGAATTGACCTATCAAAAAATTGCTTTAGTGATTGGACCAGAAGGTGGTTTTGAACAAATGGAAATTAATTTATTAAAACAATTCGATAATGCTATTTGTATTAGTTTGACAAAAACTATTTTAAGATCAGAAACTGCAAGTCTTTATTTACTTGCAAATCTTGTTAATAAGCTTATTTAGTTTTATTTAAGAAAGGAAAAAAAAGTATGAAGCAACGATTAATAAATTATATTATTGTTTTAATTGGTATTTTATGTATTGTTAGTCTTGTCGTTGGTTTTGCCGTTTGATTTAGCCCTAATAAAAATTTTGATACGTTAACTCAAAACAAAATTGATGGTAATGAAGTTAAAAGATTATATAACCCAAACAATGGCATTTTTTTAGAACAATTAGAAGGGTTTAGTAAATATAATATTGCTGGTTATGTGGTTCCAATTGTTTTTGTTATTTTATCATTTATTTTATTATTTTTATATTATTTTTTAAATAAAAAATCACGATCTAAAGCTGATTTTCCTATTAGTGAAAAATTTTATTATCACACTTCAATTACCACTCTTTATTTAGTAGGATCCTTAATTATTATTAGTTGAATTCTTAGTTACATTGCTATTGGTATCAACTTTCGTCCTAATAATTTTAATGTTACGTTGCAAGAAGGAGATTTTTATGCGACAGATAGAGACCCTTTTTTAACATATTGAAAAGAATTAAAACCAAGTTTTTATGCAAAAAAAAGTGTTTATATTGCATTTTTAACTATTATAATTGCTTTTGCTGTTAGCATCATTGGTTTTGTAAATTATTTTTCATTAAAAATTGCCTTAGAACAAACACAAAAAGCCACTTTAGAAGTTCAAAAACAAAAAGAAGAACAAAAAAATCAATTATCAAATGGTGTATATTTTGATCAGGATTTAAATTTATTAAATGAGTATGATAAATTAGTTTTATATCAAAAAAATAATTTATCAAGTATAGTCTTTTTAGCGATTAATGACCAAGAACAAATTTTGATGCAAAAAGATCAGGTTGTAGTTAATTCTCTAAATATTGAACAAAAAGTTAAATATCGTGAACAAGCAACACGAATTGTTTTTGAGAAACAAGCTGAACATAATGATCATCTAGTAACTTCTGGAAATTTCTAAATTAATTTAATCTTAATAAAATCTCAAAAGTGGTCTAAACCACTTTTTTGTTTTATTTTTAAACAAAAAACTTGATATTTATTATTTTTTTGATTATAATCTTTTACGTACTTTTTAAGTATATAGTTAAACAATTTTAAAAAAAATAAAATATTTCTTGACATTTTAAAAAAAGTTGTTTATACTTTAATGTATTGTGTTTAAAGCTTATTAATAATTAATCACAATAAGAATGTTCTTTGAAAACTAAATAGAATCCGTCAATTTTAAAGAGTTTGATCCTGGCTCAGGATTAACGCTGGCGGCATGCCTAATACATGCAAATCGAACGAAGCCTTTTAGGCTTAGTGGTGAACGGGTGAGTAACACGTATCCAATCTACCCTTAAGTTGGGGATAACTAGTCGAAAGATTAGCTAATACCGAATAATAACATCAATATCGCATGAGAAGATGTAGAAAGTCGCTCTTTGTGGCGACGCTTTTGGATGAGGGTGCGACGTATCAGATAGTTGGTGAGGTAATGGCTCACCAAGTCAATGACGCGTAGCTGTACTGAGAGGTAGAACAGCCACAATGGGACTGAGACACGGCCCATACTCCTACGGGAGGCAGCAGTAGGGAATTTTTCACAATGGGCGCAAGCCTTATGAAGCAATGCCGCGTGAACGATGAAGGTCTTATAGATTGTAAAGTTCTTTTATATGGGAAGAAACGCTAAAATAGGAAATGATTTTAGTTTGACTGTACCATTTGAATAAGTATCGGCTAACTATGTGCCAGCAGCCGCGGTAATACATAGGATGCAAGCGTTATCCGGATTTACTGGGCGTAAAACGAGCGCAGGCGGGTTTGTAAGTTTGGTATTAAATCTAGATGCTTAACGTCTAGCTGTATCAAAAACTGTAAACCTAGAGTGTAGTAGGGAGTTGGGGAACTCCATGTGGAGCGGTAAAATGCGTAGATATATGGAAGAACACCGGTGGCGAAGGCGCCAACTTGGACTATCACTGACGCTTAGGCTCGAAAGTGTGGGGAGCAAATAGGATTAGATACCCTAGTAGTCCACACCGTAAACGATCATCATTAAATGTCGGCCCGAATGGGTCGGTGTTGTAGCTAACGCATTAAATGATGTGCCTGGGTAGTACATTCGCAAGAATGAAACTCAAACGGAATTGACGGGGACCCGCACAAGTGGTGGAGCATGTTGCTTAATTTGACAATACACGTAGAACCTTACCTAGGTTTGACATCTATTGCGATGCTATAGAAATATAGTTGAGGTTAACAATATGACAGGTGGTGCATGGTTGTCGTCAGCTCGTGTCGTGAGATGTTGGGTTAAGTCCCGCAACGAGCGCAACCCCTTTCGTTAGTTACTTTTCTAGCGATACTGCTACCGCAAGGTAGAGGAAGGTGGGGATGACGTCAAATCATCATGCCCCTTATATCTAGGGCTGCAAACGTGCTACAATGGCTAATACAAACTGCTGCAAAATCGTAAGATGAAGCGAAACAGAAAAAGTTAGTCTCAGTTCGGATAGAGGGCTGCAATTCGTCCTCTTGAAGTTGGAATCACTAGTAATCGCGAATCAGACATGTCGCGGTGAATACGTTCTCGGGTCTTGTACACACCGCCCGTCAAACTATGGGAGCTGGTAATATCTAAAACCGCAAAGCTAACCTTTTGGAGGCATGCGTCTAGGGTAGGATCGGTGACTGGAGTTAAGTCGTAACAAGGTATCCCTACGAGAACGTGGGGATGGATCACCTCCTTTCTTCGGAGTAAATTTTTAATTTACGTACTAATAAGTGTACATTTTTATTAAAATCCATATGAATATAAGCCACTTTTTTAAAAATATTTAAAAATTCATATGGTCGGATTCTATTTAGTTTTGAGAGTTTATTCTCTCCCATAATAATTAATTTATTATGGATGATCGATCTTTGAAAACTGAATAATTATCAACAAATCTTTCTAATCATTGACATTAAGTTGTCAGTGAACAGAAACTATATTAAATTAAATATAGTTAACAATCATAAATAAACAACTTTAAGGATTTATAATAAGTTACTAAGAGCTTATGGTGAATGCCTTGGGACAAACAGGCGATGAAGGACGTGCTAATCTGCGATAAGCAACGGGTAGCTGATAAGAGGCTTTAATCCGTTGATCTCCGAATGAGGAAACTCAATCTAATGAGAATTAGATTACTGTATAAATGAATTCATAGTTTAACAGAGCGATACCTGGTGAAGTGAAACATCTCAGTAACCAGAGGAAAAGAAAACGAAGTGATTCCCTGTGTAGCGGCGAGCGAAAGGGGAGCAGGCCAAACCGAATTTCGATTCGGGGTTGTAGGACTACAATATGGAATAGAGAATGATAGTAGAATTGGTTGGGAAGCCAAATCATAGAGGGTGATAATCCCGTATACGAAATTATTCTTTTACCTAGTAGGATCCTGAGTAGGGCGGGACACGTGAAATCCTGTCTGAATCCACCCAGACCATTGGGTAAGCCTAAATACTAGTTTGTCACCGATAGAGCATAGTACCGTGAGGGAACGGTGAAAAGAACCCAGAGATGGGAGTGAAATAGAACCTGAAACCATAAGCTTACAAGGTGTTAGAGCACATTAATGTGTGATAGCGTGCCTTTTGAAGTATGAGCCAGCGAGTTATTATAGCATGCGAGGTTAAATCGTAGAGATGGAGCCGTAGGGAAACCGAGTCTTAATAGGGCGTTTTAGTATGTTATAATAGACGCGAAACGGGGTGATCTATCCATGGGCAGGTTGAAGGTGAAGTAACATTCACTGGAGGACCGAACCCACTTTCGTTGAAACGACAGGGGATGACCTGTGGATAGTGGTGAAATTCCAATCGAACTCCGTGATAGCTCGTTCTCGTCGAAATATTTTTAGGAATAGCGTTAGATTATTGGGAATATGGGGGTAAAGCACTGAATCTATGATGGCGCCACCTCGGTGTACTGAATAGAATCAAACTCTGAATACCATATTACCTATTCTAGCAGTCAGACAGTGGGGGATAAGCTTCATTGTCGCGAGGGAAACAGCCCAGATCATTAACTAAGGTCCCTAATATATGCTAAGTGGAAAACGATGTTGAGTTTCATAAACAGCAAGGATGTTGGCTTAGAAGCAGCCACCGTTTAAAGAGTGCGTAACAGCTCACTTGTCGAGAGACTCTGCGCGGAAGATGTAACGGGGCTAAGCATATAACCGAAGTTATGGGTTACATATTATATATGTAGCGGTAGACGAGTGTTGTATATGGGGCGAAGGTAGACTGTGAAGACTACTGGACTTTATACAAGTAAGAATGCTGGCGTGAGTAACGAATGAGAGTGAGAATCTCTCAAACCGATTGACTAAGGGTTCCTGGGCAAGGGTCGTCCTCCCAGGGTAAGTCGGATCCTAAGGCGAGGCTGAAAAGCGTAGTCGATGGAAAACAGGTTAATATTCCTGTACCTACAAATTGTGTGATGGAGTGACGGAGAAGGTTATTATGTGCCGGTTATTGGATTCCGGTTTAAATAACAAGGTTAGTAAGTTGGCAAATCCGCTTACTATTAGGACCAAGTTATGAATACGAGCGACCCCTTCGGGCAGTAGCGAAGACATATACATCATGCTTCCAAGAAAAGCTTCTAGCGTTAAACAATTGGTAGTCCGTACCGAGAACGAACACACGTGGTCAAGGAGAATATCCTAAGGTTAGCGAGTTAACTACAGTTAAGGAACTCTGCAAATTAACCCCGTACGTTAGCAATAAGGGGTGCTCGCTGTAAAAGGTGAGCCGCAGTGAATAGCGAGGGGGGACTGTTTAACAAAAACACAGCTCTATGCTAAGTCGTAAGACGATGTATATGGGGTGACACCTGCCCAATGCTGTAAGGTTAAAGAAGAATGTTAGCGCAAGCGAAGCTTTTAACTGAAGCCCCAGTGAATGGCGGCCGTAACTATAACGGTCCTAAGGTAGCGAAATTCCTTGTCGGGTAAATTCCGTCCCGCTTGAATGGTGTAACCATCTCTTGACTGTCTCAACTGTAGACTCGGTGAAATCCTGGTGAGGGTGAAGACGCCCTCTTGGCGTGATTGGACGGAAAGACCCCATGAAGCTTTACTGTAGCTTAATATTGGGAAATTTTATTACTTGTAGAGCATAGGTAGGAGACTGTGAAGTATACTCGCTAGGGTATATGGAGTCAACGTTGGAATACTACCCTTGTGATAAGATTTCTCTAACCTGCAGCCATGAATCTGGCTGGGGGACAGTGTTAGGTGGGCAGTTTGACTGGGGCGGTCGCCTCCCAAAAGGTAACGGAGGCGCGCAACGGTACCCTCAGCACGGTTGGAAATCGTGTATAGAGTGTAATGGTATAAGGGTGCTTGACTGTGAGACTTACAAGTCGAACAGGTAGGAAACTAGGTCATAGTGATCCGGTGGCTCAGAATGGAATGGCCATCGCTCAACGGATAAAAGCTACTCTGGGGATAACAGGCTGATAGTGCCCAAGAGTTCATATCGACGGCACTGTTTGGCACCTCGATGTCGACTCATCTCATCCTGGAGCTGAAGCAGGTTCCAAGGGTTCGGCTGTTCGCCGATTAAAGAGATACGTGAGTTGGGTTCAAACCGTCGTGAGACAGGTTGGTCCCTATCTGTCATGCCCGTAGGAAGATTGAGAAGAGCTGTTCCTAGTACGAGAGGACCGGAATGGACACACCTCTTGTGATCCTGTTGTCGCGCCAGCGGCACTGCAGGGTAGCAACGTGTGGAATAGAGAAACGCTGAAAGCATCTAAGTGTGAAACTAACTTCAAGATTAATCTTCCCTTTCTTAAATGAAGTAAGAATCGTTAAAGACTATAACGTTGATAGGTCGGATGTGTACGCACGGTGACGTGTTTAGCTAACCGATACTAATAATTCGAGGACTTATATAAGTTCTTAGTTAATTTTTAGAAGAATAGTTGATAATATTTAGTTTTCAGATGTCGATCATAATTGTGTAGTGATTATATCAGAGTGGAAATACCTGTTCCCATCCCGAACACAGAAGTCAAGCACTCTAGAGCCGAAAATAGCGCAAGTAAAATAGGTCATCGCTACGCTAGAACCAACCTTGAAATTTAAGAGGTTGGTTTTTTTATTTATTATTAATTTTTATATATTATGTAATGATATAATTAAATAATATATTTTTATTTATATGGGGCAACACTATGGCAAAGTATACGATATCAAAACACCGTCTTGAAGAATTACAATTAGAATTAAGAGAAATTTTAGATGTTAAGTGACCAGCAATTACAAAGCAATTACAAGATGCACGCGAACAAGGTGATTTATCTGAAAATGCTGATTATGATGCTGCAAAAAATGAACAAGCAGCATTAAAAAAACGTAAAGATGAAATTGAAGAAATTTTAGAAAATTATGAATTAATTGAAGATGTTTTACGTTCAACTGACGAAGTTTCCATTGGATCGACAATTGAAATTTATAATTATCAAAAAGATTGTGAAGAAGTAATTACACTAGTTGGTTCAATGGATTCAGATCCTTTTGCAAACAAAATTTCAATAGACACACCACTTGGAAAAGCTCTTGTAAAACAAAAAAAAGGTACTGAAGTTACAGTTCATACTTTAGCATCACCTTATAAAGTAAAAATTATAAAAATTATTGATTAATTTAACTAAAAAAAGATTGACATTATATAATAATTTTACTATAATTTTATAGTGTTTTATTAAACACACTATATAAATTGGACAGATAGCGAAGTGGCCAAACGCATCCGGCTGTAACCCGGCTCCGAGAGGTTCGTAGGTTCGAATCCTACTCTGTCCACCATTTATTGGCCTGTAGCCAAGAGGTAAGGCAGAAGATTTTGATTCTTCCATGCGTAGGTTCGATCCCTACCAGGCCAGCCATTAAATTATTTATTTTTTAACCACAATTATTTTCGTTATTATGTTATAATAATTATTGTGTGTTTATGCCTCATTAGCTCAGTGGTAGAGCATTTCACTTTTAATGAAGGGGTCAAAGGTTCGAAACCTTTATGGGGCACCATTTATTATTTTAAAGTAATGCATGGTTAACAATTATACATTGTATTACTTTTTTATTTTTGCTGGAGTGGCGGAATGGTAGACGCACTGGACTTAAAATCCAGTGACTTCACGGTCGTGAGGGTTCAAGTCCCTCTTCCAGCACCATTTGCGGGTGTAGTTCAATGGTAGAACTATAGCCTTCCAAGCTATTAGTGTGGGTTCGATTCCCATCACCCGCTCCATTAATAATATTTAACTAAACTCCACCCTATTAGTGGAGTTTTTCTTTAATTAAGAACTACTTATGCAAAAAAAATACATTAAAAATACTTTAGGCTTTGATACAAATTTATTTATATATCAAGATAAAAAAATGTTCAATTATTCAATTGATACTATTCTGTTAGCAAATTTTATAAGCTTATCTTCTAAGACGAAAAAAATTTTAGAAATAGGAACAAATAATGCTGCATTGAGTATTTTTTTAGCTTTGCGCAAAGAGGATATAAAAATTGATGCGATTGAAATTCAAATAGAAGCAATTAACCTTGCATTATTAAATGTTAGTCAAAATCATTTTGAAAAACAAATTAATATTATACATGCTGATTTTAATCAATATTGGAAAGATTTTGATAAAAGCGAAAATAATAAATATGATGCAATAATCTGTAACCCCCCTTTTTATAAACAAGATAAAATTATTCCATCAACTAAAAATCCATTAAAAACTTTAGCTTTATATGAAATCACGCTTAATTTTGAACAAATTATGCAAGGGTGTGCTAAGATAATTAAACAAAAAGGAAATTTAGCAATGGTTATTCCTACAACGCGTTTAGTTGATCTTTTAGAAATTATGCGTAAATATCAATTTGAACCAAAACGAATTAAAATGATTTATCCACGAATCTATGAACAATCAAATTTAGTTTTAATAGAAGCGCGTTACAAAAGTGGTTGAGGTACACACTTTGAACCAAATCTTTATTTACATTATGAAGATAAACAAAATCATCAATATACTGAAGAAGTTTTAAATTGATATAAACCAATTAAGTTTAAAAAATAATTGTAAGTAAATTAATTAAATTTCTATTTTAAGGATGATGAAAATGAATAATATGGATAAATATAATTTAATTATAGGTAGTCATGTAAGTTTAAAAGCTAAAGATTTCTTTTATGGTAGTGTAAAAGAAGCATTATCTTATGGTTCTAACACGTTTATGGTTTATACTGGAGCTCCACAAAATACAAAACGTCAACCGATTAAATCATTTAAAATTGAAGAAGCACATAATTTGTTAAAAAAACATAATATTAATTTGGATGATTTAATTGTTCACGCTCCATATATTATCAACCCTTGTTCTTCTAAAAAGAATGTTCGTGAACTTGCTAAAGAATTTTTAATTCAGGAAATCCAACGAACAGAATCTATGGGGATCACTAAACTTGTTTTACATCCAGGATCACGTTTAGAACAAAATGAAGATATAGCTTTAGAACAAGTTTATACAATGTTAAATGATATTTTTTCAACTATTAATACTAATGTAATTGTTTGCTTAGAGACCATGGCTGGTAAAGGTTCTGAAATTGGGGTAAATATAAAACAATTAAAAACCATTATAGACAATGTTCATTCTAAAAAAAATATTGGCGTTTGTTTAGATACTTGCCATATGAATGATAGCGGTTTGATTTTAGATTATTATAATTTTAATCAATATTTAAAAGAATTTGATGCACAAATTGGTATTAATTATATTAAAGTATTACATATTAACGATTCTAAAAACCCTTGTGGTGCAAACAAAGACCGCCACGAAAATTTAGGATATGGAACGATAGGTTTTGCAAATTTAATTAATATTATTTACCATCCCTTATTAAATAACATCCCTAAAATTTTAGAAACGCCTTGGTTTAATGTTAATGATGAATTAATTCCTTTATATAAGCATGAAATAAAAATGATTCGCGACTGCAAGTGGTATGACATTAAAAACAAATTATTATCGAAGAAATAAAAACTATTTTTAAATACAAATAAGTATTTCTAAAAAAAAAAAAAAAAAGGAGAAGTTCTCCTTTTTTTCGATCACAATTTTTTATGATCTTATTGGTTATTTAAATAGTTATAACATAACGACTTTTGCTACAACTAGATTGTTGAAGACTAATCTAACAACTAGAAGTGCTCGAATAACCATACAAGCCATTGATATAATAATACACTATTTTTAATAAAAAAGCAATATTTTTATGAATTATTTACAACTTTAAAAACACTTGGCCCTGTTATTTTAAAAATATTACCATATGTGAGATATTCGATACGATTAAATAAGCGTAATTTAGTTTTTTGTTCTTCAATATTTGTTGTATTTTTTGTTGAATTAATTAATTGTTCAATTGAAAAATTAGAAATAAAAATGGTTTGTCTTGTTGATTTTAATCTATTTTCAATAATAGGCATTAAAATTGTTGAAATCGATCAGTAATTTAAATTAACGCTAGAAAAATCATCAATTACTAAAACATCAACATTTGAAAGTAGATTAACTAATTCATTAATTACTAAATCTGATGTATCTTTGTAGTTAAAAAATTGGATTACATTTTTAAATAGATCATTTAAAGTAATATAAGCTATCTTTAAGTTATATTTTAATGAAATAGTATTGGTATAAGCTTGAGTAATTATTGATTTGCCTACACTAAAATCACCATAAATAAAAGCAGATTTTGGTTGTTGATTATTATTTTTAATTAACGTATTTTTTTTATTTTTTCGTGCTTCTTCTAAAAAGAAATTAATTAATTTATTTCGTTCTGCTAATAAATTAGCATCTAATATTTCAGTTTTTTTAGAAAATATTTGACTATCATCTGCTAATGAGATATTATAATCCATATTTTTGATCGTATTTAAAATATAATTTCTTTTAATTTTATCTACTTTATTTTCTTTTTTAACTACTACTAAACATAAGTGATTATATTCATTACGATTTAATTGATAAATGTAATAACTATCATTTTGATTGTTTAAATTATTCAAATAAGAACGATAAACTTCAACTATATCTCAAAAGTATAAATTAAATTCTTCTTCTGTTAAATTAATTGCTTTAATATTCGGAATTTCTAATGCTTTTTGATAATTAAAATTCTCTAAATCTAATTCATCATCAACTTGATTATTGTTCATTTTTATAAATCTCCAAATTTTACTTCAATAAAATTAGTATTTTTGAAAGTATTAGCATTATCACTATCTTCACAAATTAATTCTTTATGATCATTCTTTTTATTTTGAAAAAATTTAATCATTTCATACTCATCTTTAATATTGATTCCCAGTACTGTTTCTTTAATACGTTTTAAATATTTTACATTTAAACGCCCTAAATTTTTAAATAAAACAAAATCTAAGATAACATTAACAATTGGATCACTTAATGATTTGTCATACGTTAATAAATTGATAGCCTCTTTATCTTTTAAACTTAATTTTTCTTTACGAATATGTTTTAAAAAATCTGAAGGTTTAAAATTATTATAATCATTAATTACATTTTTGAATCGATCTAAATTACTGTTTTTATTAAAAATATTAAAATCACGTTCAATATTGTAATATTGAAATTTTGTTTTATTTTTTTCGAATTCCATATTTGAAAAAATTGTTAATTCTAATTTATTTAAATCAATTGTTAAAAAATCAATATTATTAATTAAATTATTTTTGATTAAATTTAACATTTGATCAATACTAAATTTATATTTTTTGAAAAAATTTATTAAGCACAACTTTGTTGATTCATCAATTTGAAGTGATAATCCATATTCTTTTAAAATTATTTTTTTAATTTTATCTAATTTATTTTCGAGATTGTTAAAATGATTTGTCTTAAATTGAGCTGATAAATCAATTAAACGATTAGTATCAATATTATTCTCTTTATTTAATAAATTTAAAACATTATAATGATTTAATGAAACATTATTTTTTAATTCTTCATTAAATTTTTCAATATTTATAAATTCGCTAAATTTTAATGGTCGAAAAACTTCAATTACTTGTTGGGAATTATTTTCAAAAGAATAAATTTTAATTAAATCAACATTAATTAATTTAGTAATTAATTCGTTGTATGTATTAATTGAAATATTAAGTTCATCTAATAAATATTCATGAGTTAAATTAATTGTACCCTTTTTATTAAAAATATTTTCTCTATTAACGAATCAAGAATATAAAGCTACTGCTTGCATACCAATTAGTGGTGTATAAAAAGAATATAAATGGTCATCATTTTTAACAAAATTACAATTTTTCTTAATTACTATATCCATAAACCTTACATATTCCCTTTGAATTTTAATCAAATCTATTTTTCATTAATCAATATTTTAGATGCTTTTATTTAATTTAATTGTCAATTTATTTATTTGATGCTATTAAATATAAACATAATAAGAGTTATGCACACTATTAAAATACTTCTTTTTTATTAAAAATCAATGTTTTATATGTTTAAAAAAAATATACACAATGATGTTTATAAATTATAAACATTAATAAAAAATTCTAAAAAAAATCTAAAAAATTGTGAACATTTTATAAATAAAAAAGATTAAATTATATATTTATAAAACCGTTATTATTTATATAAAAAAAGAGGTTATAAAATGTTTGAACAAGTATTTTTTTTAGCATCCATTAACGACAAAAAGATTATTAGATGATTATATGAACGTTATCATAAAATTTTTTTAAAATATATTAATGAGCAATTGAATTTTAAATTTTATACTTTAGAGATTGAAGCAAATGATTTAAAAACTATTATTTATGAAATATTTTTAAAAATATTTCAAGTAACTAGAATTAAAAGTTTAAATCAATTTATAGGATTTGTTAAACGGCAAATTTATTTTTATTTAGTATATTTATTACGTAAATCTTTATCTAATAAAAATTTAGTTAATCATTTAAATAATAATAATTTTGAAAATTATGAATTAATTAGTACCAATTCAGATGAAGTTGGTGCTGAATTAAACAACAGATTTTTAATTTATGAATTTTTAAGAAGTATTCAGAAAGAAAATTTATTTTTATATCATTTTACTATTTTAATTATTAAAGGATATAATACAAAGGAAATTAGTGAAATTTTAAAAATTAATTCTGCAAAAATTTATTATTATAAAGCACTTTTAAAAAAATATATAAAAAAATTATTATAAAAATACTGGGGTGAAGTTACTTTCATTTCCCAGTATTTTTATAAAAGAATCAAAAGATTTTCTTAATTTATGCTGTGACTTCTAAGTTTGTTTTAAAAGCTTTTGCTGTTCTTGATTTTAAACGATTTGCTTTATTTTTGTGAATAACACCTTTTGAAGCTGTTGTATCAATGACTTTGTAAGCTTCATTAAGTTGAGCTTGTTCATTTGAACTTCTTGTTTTTTTAACAATTGTTCTTAATTTAGACATTTTAGCATGATTTTCCTTACGTACTTTTTGCGTATGTCTGTATGTTTTTTCATTTGAAACAATATTTGCCATATACTCGCCTCCTACCTAATATTTGAATTCTAAAGTTTAATTTCATGTTTGAATATAACTTGTTTATTATATCAAAAATAATAAATAAAAAAAAATAAATGTTTTAACAGATTAAATTTATTTATTAAAAATAAGATGAATTTTCTAAAGCTTTCATAACTTTTAAGTTATACTTTAATGGTGTAAAAAGCTAATTGCTGCATTTTTTAAAAAATGTAGAGGAAAGTCCGTGCTCACACTAACTGTGATGTTAGTAGTGTTTGTGTATGTATAATTAATAAGGCATAGCATAGGCATATGACGGCAAATTTTTAAGCTAAGTGATTTAAATTATATGTTTAAAAATTTATAAAAGTGCCACAGAGACGATTAATCAAGAAATTGATGAGATGAAACGTTGGTAAACCCCACAAGTGAGAAACCTAAATTTCGGTAAGGGAATCTAATTTAGTAAATTAAGAAATTAAATTAGGATAGAATTGTTTACATTCTATAGATAAATAATTAGCGCTACATTTTTGTAGAACAGAACACGGCTTATTTTTACATGCAAAAACCCACTCTTATAAAAAAGAGTGGGTTTTTGTATTATGTTTGATTATATTTTCAAATCATTAAAATAGCATCAGAACCATTGGCATAATATCTTTTGCGAATGTTTTGTTTTATAAAACCATGCTTTAAATAAAAATTTAATGCATTTGTATTAAGATCGCTTACTTCTAATAATATGTTTTGCTTTTTTTGTTTTAATAAATCAATTAATAAACTACCAATTTTTAAATTACGATAATTTTCATCAACACCAATTTTTAAAATTTCATTAAAATCAACACTCTTCATATAAATTAAATAAGCAATGTTTTTTTGCTCATATTCAACAATTATTATTTGATAATTTGAATTATGAAAAATTTCTTCTAAATTTCTCATCGAATAACAATCATTTAAGAAAAATCTATTTTCAAAAATAGCAATATCATTCAAATCTTTTTGATCAGCAGGTCTAATTAAGAGGTTTTTTAACATAATTTAATCTAAAATCTAAGATATTAGTTAACTTAAAATTATCAAATTTTAAGTTATATATGAGATCATGATAGTCAATTTGATTTGCATCAATTATTGTTAATGATGTATTTTTTAATTCATTTTGTAATTCTTTATTAGTAATAATTTTATATTCGTTTTGAATATTATTAGTAATAGTTATTACATACGATTTATTACCTTTAGCATCTAAATAAACAAAAACATCATTCTTACCATTGGCTATAATATTTAAACTATCATTAATAAAAAGTTTAATTTTATTAAAAATTGTACAAATCGTTTTAGCAACAATAGCACCAACACGTATTCCAGTAAATGATCCTGGACCAGTATTTAAATATATTGCTTCTAGATCTTGATATTGCAAGTTAGTGATTTTTAATAAATTATTAAGGTGTTCAACAATAATATCTGTAAGATTATTGTTTGTATCAACAATAATGCTAGTATGGATTTTAAAGTTTTTATAAATTGCTAAAATACATTTTCTTGATGTAACATCAATAAACAATTGGTATGTACTATTCATTTGCTTTTAACTCTCTAATTAATTCCATAAATTCTTTTGGCATATTGATTTTAAATTCTACTTTTTTATTAGTGGATGGATGATTAAAACTAATATAAAAACTATGCAAGTATTGCTCGTATTCTGTGGTATGTTTACTAATCCCATATAAAGGATCATTATAAACAGGGTGATTAATATAACGCATATGAACCCGTATTTGATGAGTTCTACCAGTAATAATACTTACTTCAACAAGGGCGGTATTTTTATATTGCTCAAGTACTTTAACGATACTGATAGCCTCTTTAGTATTTTTAGAATTGCCTGTTTTCATTCTTAATTTATCTTGATAACTATGGCCAATAGGCTCATTGATCATAAAATGCAAATGCTGCATATCAAAACGATTATGAACAATAGCATAATAACTTTTTCTTATGGTTTTTTGCATAAATTGTTGTTGCAAAGAATTAAGCGCTATTTGATTTTTACAAATTATAATTAATCCAGATGTATTTTTATCCAAACGATGTGTAATATAAAAATTATCAGTTTTTAAATAATATTTTAAAGCGTTTGCTAATGTATTTTGCTCATGAAAACTAGTTGGATGAACTAACATACCAGAAGGTTTGTTAACGATCAATAGATCCTGATCTTCAAAGATAATTTCTAATGAATATACAAACGGTAACAATTTTTTTTGCTCTTGCACTATAGGTAGTTCGTTATTGATTTGAATATAATCATTCTTTTTTAATAAATAACTTGCTTTACTAATAAAATTGTCATTAACTAATATTAGGTTTTGGTCTAACATTTTTTTAATTAATGTTCGTGAATAATTAGTATTTTCTACTAAAAATTTATCGATGCGTTGAGACGACATTAAAGAATATAGTATTTTCATTGCTATGATTTTTTTAAGTCATCATATCCGAATGGTTTGTTAGAAATTTCGTTGATTTCTAAATCATTCTCATCGGCAACTTTTTTTATAATGTCTTGATTATCACTATCATTTTTTCATTTGATAATAAATCTAATAACTAAAATAACAACTAATACACAAACACCAACAACAATATAAACATCAAAAAGATTAATTATACTATTAACAAATTTTCAATAATCAACAACACCATTAATAACATCATCGCCTCCACCAACACTATTAGGATTTATAAGGCTATTGTGAAATATATTTGGTAAAGCATTGAATAATTCAAATTCTGGAATTGAGCGATCAATAATATTTCCTAAACCGCCAAATAATAGAAAAAGCAATGGAACATAATAACAAGAATTTTTTAAAAAAATAAATGATAAAAATCCTAATATGATGGGGATTGATTGTAAAGTATAAACAATTCCGCTATGGTTATTAATTCTACCAAGAGCAATCCCATTATTAAGTGTAAAATGAAAAATAGGACCATGATGCGTTTCTTTTGTTTTGACAACTAAATCAATAGCTCATTCACGAACCAAAAAACCTGATAATAGCACAATTAAAGCAACAATAATAAAATTAATTATTTTATAAAAAATTACATCTAATGATGTTATTGATAAAAAGTAATCACGAATGCTTTTATTGTTTATTTTTAAAATAATTTTCTCAAAAAAATTTATTTTTCTAAGTGATTGATTAAATTTTTTAATTATTATATAAAAATTTGAATTTTTGATTTTTTGAAGCATTATTTAATGTACTTTTCTGGACGTTCTTTCATCATTTTAGTTACAAATTCATCTTTTTTAAGATGGCCATATTCTTTCATTAAAAGAACACATTCTTCATATTCTTTTTGAGCTCATATTTCATCTTCAAACCCCAAGATTTTAACTTTTTTATTTTGTAAGTTTTTGTAATTTTCAAAGAAATCTTGCACTTCTGCTAATCAATGTAATGGAATATCTTTGAAATTATTAATGTGTTTATAACGAGGATCAACATCAATAACTGCCAATAATTTAGTATCTGTTTCTCCTCCATCAATCATTTTCATGGCGCCCAAAACACGTGCAGGTACTTTAATTCCTGGTTGGAATGCTTGATCAGCAAAAACCAAAACATCCAATTCGTCACCATCATAATCTAATGCTTCTTTTAAAAAACCATAATTATGAGGATAAACCATTGAACCGTGTAAGATACGATCAACCATGATTTCTTTAGTTGCACGATCATATTCATATTTAATATTTGAGTTCTTTGGAATTTCAATAGTTACATTTAATTTCATACTACCTCTCCTTTTTATTAATCTAAATATCCTTAACTAATATTTTATAATTATATTATGTTTGTCTTATTTTATATTTGATAAAAATAATTGATTACCAATAAAATATACTTAGAAATAATTAGTATCATTAACATAGAAATAAAAATAGTAAGGATATAGAAGATGAAAAATTTTTCAAAAAATAGAAATATTAATAATTTTAAAAACCCTTTAAGAGTTATTGAAGGAATTGTTCGTGAAATTAAAAATAATGAACTTCAAATTGATTTTGTTAATAGTCATAAAAAAGGAGTTTGTAAGTTTATTAATTTGACAGATTATCATTGAAATACAATTTCTTCGCGTTTTTTAATTAACAGTAAACACTTATTTTTAGTTTCAAAATTTGACCCAATTCGTCATGTTTATTGATTAAATTATAAAATTATTCATCCTATTGAAATTAAAAACAAACGTCGTTCTTACCCCACTTTATCTCATGATAGAAATTTACGGATCTTTTTAAATAATCTATTAGAAAAAGAAAATGAATTAAAAAACTAAAAATTTTTAACATATGAATTAAATTTTAAAATCAATTTATTTCATTAATTTAGAGAATTTTAATTATCAAAAAGCATTAAAAATTATTTTTATGTTCTAATAAATTTTATAAACATAATAAAAAAATAATTTATTGAAAAGTATAATTTTAAACAATGAAAACAAAAAAAGAGAAGATAAAAACATTTTTTTGCTTAAAATTATTATTATGTTTAGAAATTTAATTAAGAATGTCTATCGTTATTTGCTAAAAAGCAAAGCCTCTTTTATAGGTCTTTGCCTTTTATTGTTTGTGTCAATCTTTAGTTTTAGTATGTTAACAAATCTTTCTAAAACATTAACAAGATCATATACAAACTTAGTCAATAGACAAAAATTACATGATATAACTGTTAATGAAAGTTATATTGAAGATCAAAAAGATATTAAACAAGCTCAATTCAATAAGCTTTTAGAAGAATTAAAAGTTTTTTATGCACAAAAAGGTTTGAATTTTGATTGAACTCGTTCTAATTCATTGATTGTTAATTCGACAAAAGATGATATTACTTATAAAATTGTTCAGTATTCAACAAGTAAAACGATTAATACATTCGATAAACAAACAAGTGAACGTTTGATTAAAAATAGTTTTTCTGATATTGATTTATATGGGATTTTAAATAATGCTAAAGTAGATGTTATTGATTTAATCAAAACTAAAACTTTAAATGCCAGTTTTGTCATTAATAATTTAAAAGAATTAGACAATAAACAAAAAAGTAATTTGGTAAAATTAGCTAAAGTTGATAATTACGATGTTAGTATTAGTCAACAAGCACGACTTTATTTATTAAAAAATATTGTTTATGGTGCATGACCATCAAAAACCAATAATTTATATAAAAAATTTAAAAAAGCTTATGAATATAGTCTAGAAGATAAAAATTACGATCCTTTAATTGGTAATATAAAATTAAACAACAAAGCTAATTTTGATATTTTAGAAGCAAAAGAGATTAGCACACAATTCATTTTAATGTTATATCCATCAAAAAAAGGTATAAGTATAAATGGTAATGTTAATACTATTGTTAAAGGGCATCGAATAACTTTTAGTTTTGAACCCGCAGGGATTCCTATTCCAGTCTATTTTGATGTTAAATCTGCATACGCATTAGTTGGTTTAGGTGCTTTTTTGTCTAATCATAACAAACAAAAATACCCAATGTATTTATGACAAAAAGCTTTAGTCGACCACGAAGAACAACAAAGTTTTGAAAAGTGATTCAATAGTTTGGATGAAAAATATATTATTCATATTGATAACACACCTTATTTAATTTTAGATAGTGGTATTACTCCTGATTTTATGTATCCGATTATCTCATTCACTTCTGTTATTCCTAATCCAAAAAAAGAAGGACTAGTATATGTTAACTTAAATGGATATGCCCGTATTTACGATGCTTTTAGATCTAATCCAATTGAAAATAATTTACAAATTCGTATCACAAATCAAAAGCATCAATCCGTTGATATCAGTATTTTAAAAAAAATTGTTAAAAATTTAAATGATCAAATTAAAAAAGATGCTATCATGAACTGACCAACAAGTTTAGATGCTGCTTATTTAAAAGATGATACTAATAATCATATTACACCAAGCCCATTAAGATTAGTTTTCATTAACAAAATTACGAACACAATACAAACTTTTAGTGTTTTAATAACTTTATTTATTTTGATTCTAACAATTTTTGTAATTGTTATCATCATCAACCGTTTTTTAGCACAAAATAAAATTAATATTGGTATTTCTATTGCTAATGGTGTTCCTCGTTGAAAAATCATTTTAAGTTTTGCTTTTATTGGATTAATTCCATGTGTTATTGGTGGATTATGCGGTTATTTAACAGCTTATTTTACTCAAAATTTAGCAATTAATATTTTTAGTGGTTATTGATTAATTCCTACAGTTTTAGAAAACTTTAATTTTGGTGCTTTAATAACAGTTATTATTTTCCCTTTTTTGTTGTTTTTTATTTTAATAGTTGGATTAGGTTATTGATCAATAAGAAAACCACCAATTGATTTAATGCGTGGAACTGAAACATTTAAAATTTCTAAAATTGTTTATGTAATTAAATTTCCATTTAAATATATTAGTGGTTTTAATAAGTATTTAATTACACTATCTTTTTCATCAATTACAAGAATTATTATTTTTTCAATTATGATTGCTTTATCATTTGGATCGATTATGTTTTTAACTGGAACAAGAGGTAAAATTAAACAAACTATAGATGCAACATTACAAACAAAAAAATATCGTTATGGAATTGATTTAATAACACCAACAGATCAAGGTGGTCAATATATTTCTTTAAGTACAAATCAAATTGGTTCTACATTAAATGATAATGATAATCATGAATTGACACAGAAATATGAAAGTAGTGATTATAAAGATTTTATTAATTCACCGTTATTTAAAAATTTACAGAATTTGAAGTTAATTGGTGCAAAAGATGACCAGCGTCGAATTTATGATTTAAACTATATTGCTAATGCCTTTCAAGTTAAGCAATTTTTAGATTTTAATTTTGGCATTGGTGATGTTAATAGTGGTAGTTCAAGTAATCCATGAAGTATTACAAAGTCTTTAATACCTGAAAATAATTTACAAATTTTAAATGAAACTTATAAAAAATGATGTTCAAAATTAATTAATGACCATAGCATTTTTTCGAAACAATTAATTGAAAAAGGTGTTAATGAATTAGCTTATGATATTTTAAATATTCGTAATAGTTATGATCCTAATGAATATTTTAATTATTTTACATTTAAGAGTATTGTTGATACATATTTAAAACGATTTAATAAGTCTTTTTTAGATCAACATGTTACGTATGAAATTTTAGTACGCGTGCATAATAATTTATTTAATTATAAAAATATTTATGGAAAATTGGTTTTTAAAAATAATCAATGAATAATTAATTTTAAAGATAATAATTTTCCAATTGATGATCAAAACTTTGTTAGTGCTATTTATTATAAAAAACCTAATGAGCAAAATTATGATTTAAAAAAATATATTTTTAAAAATGATGATTTGATTTATGATGAAGTTTATTTTGAACGTAATAGCAAACAAAATTATCATAAACTAACTTATCAAACTTTTAGTTCTTATTTTAGAGCACGTTTTTTAAAATTTGATCCAGAAGGGGATTTTGATTATTATTTACCATTAAAATATTTTAATGCAACAATTGTTAGAAAAGAATTATTAGAGAATGCAATTAATAATGAAATTCTTTTTAAAAATGACGAAAATAAAATCATTAAAAAAATTAATTTTAAAAGTGATAATGATATAGTTGTTACTAAAATCAATGATTTAACTTATCAAGTTAAAAATATTATTAATCAACAGATTTATCTTTATTCTCCAAAACCCATTAAACGTTCTTATAGAATTGATCCAGCAAAAGCTACAAATGCTATTAAAACAGGATTATCTATTAAATTGGATAATGATTTTATTAATTTAGTATTATTAACTCATCCATCAATTAATCCATCGTATGCAGATGTTTGGTCAGGTATCACATTTAATATGGTAGGTTTTGATTATTTAACAAAAAATGATAAAACACAGTTAAACGAATTTGATGAACCTTATATTTGAATTGATGCTCAGATTAATAAAATTAATAATCAAAAATATGAAGAAGCTAAAAATCCTAAAATTATTGGAATTATTAAGAATTCAAAGTTAGTGCATTTATTATCCAATAAAAAACAGATTAATAATTTATTATTTAATAAAAATGATGAGCAAGTAGCAATTATTAATCGAGTAGCTGCCAAATATTACAATTTAAAAATTGGTGATCATTTTAGTTTTGTTGCTAATAATCAAACAAATCGTTATACCAAAGATTACATAAAAAAACAAATCACTTTAAAAGTAGTTGGTATAATTGATACTTATCAGGGGATCGAAATTTATACAGGGATTAAAAATGCCGCTGAAATTTTAGGAATGCATAGTTCGCCATATGCTGATAAATCACTTTATGATGAATACGATGGTGCTTTCAATGGAATTTTTACAAATAAAAATAATCCAGCAATGTTAACACGTATTATTTCTATTTACTCACCTTCGGGACTATATCCTATTTCTGAAACATGAAAAAAAGATGCACCAACTATTAATCTAATTAAAAATATTTTAAGTGATAAATATACTACATATGAATTAAATAATAAATGAGATCCCAAATCATTAGTTTTAAACTCTCGCTTATCTTTAACTAAAGCCTTAGGTTATAAAAATTTTGATGAACTTAAATTAGATGCACGCAATATTTATGATGACAACCATAATTATTTAGGATTAAGAGATGAACAAGCTCAAGCAGAATGGGTAATTGATAAACTAATCAGTATTTATGGGCGTGATACTTATTCATCTACTTTAAATAATGTTGAAGTAGTTGACGTATTATTTGCAGTTTTAGAAACTGCTTCAAAAACAATTCAAACTGTTGAAATTGTTGTGATCTTTTTAATATTATTTATTATTATATTAGTACTTGTTTTAATTTCTATTAATTCATTGTCTGATACATTAAAAGTCGCTAAATTACTAAAAAATATTGGTTATAGTGATTTAAAGAATGCTAAGTTATTTTTAATGGCTTTTTTACCATCATTAATAATTGGATCAATTATTTCAATTCCACTAGTTATTGTAGTAATGCAAGTATTTAGCGAAATAATATTTAATAGTTTAAATGTTTTATTAACAACTAGTTTTATTTGGTGACATTTTTTAATTATTTTATTAATTGTTGCTATCATTTTCTTATTAATGTGAGCGATTGCAATTTGAATCTTAAGAAGATCAAATATTGCTGATGCAAGTAAACGTAATTAGAAATTTAAAAAATATTTAGAATGTTATGATATAATTTAACCAATAAGTAAAATGTGAATGAAATGACGACCTTAGGGTTGTCATTTCTTATTTATATGAAAGGTTATAAAAAATGTCTAACTCATTTAAATCAAAAGAATTTATTGAATACTTTAAAGATACAGCAAAACAAAATGAAATTGAATTTGAAGTTTTATCTTCAATTATTAAAGAAGCATTTGAAAAAGCTTATTTACGAACACATCCTGGTGAAAATTTTGAAACAAATATTGATCTTAAACAAGGAACAATTAATTGTTTTCGAAATTTAGTGGTCGTTGAGAATGAAAAAGTACATAATGAAGATTTAGAAACATGTTTGGATGATGCTGTTGAAATTTTATTAGATGATGCTCGTAAAATCAATGCAAATGCTCAAATTGGCGATCTTATTAAACAACATATTTCAATTGATAATTTTAAAAGTATTGAAGTAGGTCAAATTGGAAGTTTATTGCGTCAAAAAATTACTGAAATTCATAATAAAAGAGTAGCTGATTTTTGAAAACCATCTTTAATGAAAATGATTCGTGCAAAAGTTGCAGAAGTTAATTATAACAAACAACGTAATGAAATTACTGGAGTAAAAGTTGAACTAGATGACCAATGAAAAACATTAGGTTATTTAAGTCGTAAAGATCGTATTGGTGATGAAAAGTTTAAGGTTGGTGAAACTTATGATTTTCTTATTAAAGAAGTTAAAGAACAAAGCCGTTTATGGCCAATTTTACTATCTAGAACAGAGCCAGAATTAGTTGAAGAAATTTTAAAACGCGAAGTTGTTGATATTAAAAATGGAAATATTGAAATCAAAAAAATTGCTCGAATAGCTGGTTTTAAAACTAAGGTAGCTGTAAGCACTAATTTATTAAATATTGAACCAGTTGCTGTTGTTGTCGGAAATAAAGGTTTAACTATAACGTCAATTTCTAAACAATTAAATAATGAACGTATTGATATTATTCGTTATGCTGATGACAAACGTATTTTTATTGCTAATGCCATTGGTTTAGATAAATTAAAAGGACTTTTAGTTCAAGAAAATGAAAGTGGTCAACGTTCTGCAATTGCTATTGTAAGCAAGGATGATTTACCAAGTGTTATCGGTCGTGGTGGAGCAAATATTCGTTTAATTGCTAAAATTACTGAATGAAATATTGATGTAAAAACAATTGAGCAAGCATTCGAAGAAAATATTTTATACGAAAAATTTGATGAAAAAATTTATCGTTCATGAAATATTGAATCAATTAATAAAAAAAATGTCACAAATGATGAAATGTTAGCTTTAATTGATAGTATAGAAGATGATAAAATTGAACAAGATGTCCAATTAAATCACCCATTAAAACAACAAGAAAAAAAAGTTGTTTCTTCAAATGATGAAGATGGTGAAAATGATGAAACACAATTAGAATATCTTGAAGGATTCGAAGATTTTAAATTCTAATTTAAATATTATGGCAATGAAAGTTAATGAAAGAACTTGTGTTTTTAGTAAAGAAAAATATCCTAAAGATCATTTAGTTCGCTTTGTTATTATTAACGGTGAGTTAATTTTTAGTTTGAATTATCATCGTGGGTATTATTTAATGATTCAAAAGAATACAAACATTCAAAAGGTGTGTCAATTTCTAAAAAAACGTTTTATGATTAAAAACGAAGAACAAGTTTATCGGATTTTAGAGCAATTAATTCAATCATTAATTTAAAATATATAGAGTAATATAAGTAAGAGGTAAAAATATGGCGAAAAAAAATATCAAACAAAAGAAAGATAATCGGATAGCAATCGATGTAAAAAAACACATTAAAAAAGTTGATGTTGGGGTTTTTGATGGTACATTTGTTTTCACATCACCTCTTAGTATTTCAGAATTAGCACCAAAACTAAATAAAAGTCCAAACGAAATTATTATGCGTTATTTCAAAAAAGGTGTTGTTTATAACTTAAACACTATTTTAGATGAAGAACAAATTGGTGAGTTATGTTTAGAATATGATTTAGATTTTAAAATTGAAAAGAATGTTAACACTGAAAATCTTTTAGAAAATATTTATTTTGATGATCTAGAAATTGATTTGGTTGCTCGTGCTCCAATTGTAACAATTATGGGTCATGTTGATCATGGTAAAACAACACTTTTAGATACTATTCGTAAATCATCAATAACAGCATCAGAAGCTGGAGGAATTACTCAACATATTGGAGCTTATCAAATTATAAAAGACAATAGAGCAATTACTTTTATTGATACACCCGGACATGAAGCCTTTACTGAAATGCGTGCTCGCGGAGCAAATTTAACAGATATTGTGATTTTAGTTGTTGCTGCTGATGATGGTATTAAAATGCAAACTGAAGAAGCAATTGATCATGCTAAAGCTGCTAATGTTCCTATTATTGTTTTTGTTAATAAAATGGATAAATACGAAGCAAATCCTGAAAAAGTTTTAAATCAATTAAGTGCTAAAGAAATTGTTGCTGAAGAGCTTGGTGGTGATGTTGTTTTTGTTAAAGGCTCAGCATTGAAAAATGAAGGAATTTCTGAATTATTAGATTCAATTTTATTGATTGCTGAATTAAATAATTACAAAGCTAATCCTAATCGTTTAGCTTATGGAACTACAATTGAAGCAAATTTGGATAAAGGTCATGGTCCTCTTGCTACATTGTTAGTTCAAAATGGCACATTACGAAAAGGTGATTATTTAGTTGTTGGTTCAACATATGGAAAAATTCGTAATATGTTTGATGAATATGACAACGAAATTGAAATAGCATTACCTTCAAAACCTGTTAAAGTTTCTGGATTTGAAGAAGTACCAACAGCCGGTGATAAATTTTTAGCTTTAGCTGATGAAAAACAAGCACGTGCAATAGCAAATGATGTTAAACAAAAGAAAATGCGTTTAGAACGTGCAATGTTACAAAGTTCGGATATTCGAACAAAAATTGCTAATGGTGAATTAAAAAATATTAATTTAATTATTAAAGCTGATGTTCAAGGTTCACTTGAAGCTTTAAAAGGAATTTTTAGTAGCATTAACATTGAAGGTGTGACTACGACACTAATACGGAGTGCAATTGGAACAATTAGTGAAAGTGATGTGCGTTTAGCACAGACTTCTGATGCAATAATTATTGGTTTTAATGTCCGTGCTAGTCGAATTATTAAAGATTTAGCTGATTCAGTCGGTGTACAAATTATGAATTATGACATTATTTATAAATTTAAAGAAGATTTAGAATTATGAATGAAAGGTACATTAGACCCAATTATTATTGAAGAAGTGATTGGCGAAGCCAAAGTTCTTAAATTATTTAAACACAGTCAAGTTGGAACAATTTGTGGTTGTCGAGTAATTAATGGTAAAATTAAAAGAAATGCTTTGGTTCGTGTTTTACGTGATGGTATTGTTATATATAATTCAAAAATTGCGACATTACAACACAATAAAGATAGTGTTAATGAAGTTATTGCTGATAAAGAATGCGGATTAACAATTGCAAACTTTAATGATATTAAAGAGAACGATATTATTGAAGTTTATATTAAAGTTGAAAAGAAACATGATGAGGTTAAATAAATAAAATATGGCAAACGAAGTTCGAGTTGCAAGGTTAGAATCTTTAATTAAAGATGTTATTAATAATGCGTTAGCGAATGAAATTAATGATAAAATTGCAAAATTAGCACGTGTAACTGCAGTGCGTTTAAGTAATGATTTATCAGTAGCAAAGATTTTTTTAGACGCTCATAAACGCGAAAGTATGCTTAAAGTTTTAGAAAATGTTAATAAAGTTAGTGGCTTATTGCGTTCAAAATTAGCTGCGGAATGAACTAGTTATAAAGTACCGGAATTGCGCTTTGTAATCGATGAAACTATTGATTATGCTAATCATATTGATGAATTATTTAAAAAAATTAAACAACAAGAAAATTAATTATCCAATGTTAAAAAAACAAAATAAAAATAAAGAACAACACTGATTAGAAAAACATTTACGACAAAAAACAGGTTTGATTATTTCTTGATCAATTATTTTTGGTGTTTTAGTTTTATTATCAATTGGTTTTGGTTTAATTCTACATTTTTTTAACTCAAATAATTTAAGTATTCAATTAAGCTTTATTATTAATCTCAATAAATACTTAGTTAATATTACTAAAATATTAGATTATATCGGTTTTGCTTTAATTTATTTACCAATTATTTTTTTATTAGGTTGTTGAATTACTGGAATTAATGGCGTGCACGAATCATTATACTATCATGTGTTTATTTGATTATTTTATTTCATTAGTGTTATTTTATTAATCATTACCATTTGTTTAAGTATTGCGACACACATATATTATTAAAAAAGATAGGGTCATACTCCTATCTTTTTTAATTAATTTTTTATTGTATTTATCTTAATATTATAATCATTTTTAAATATTAAAATTTAAGTTGATTGTTGTATATTTTTGCATTTTTACAATATTTTAAAACAAAGTCCCAAAAGGATTTTTGATGATGTTGATATTTTATGTGGGCTAATTCATGAATAACAACATAATTAATGATATCTTGATCATAATGAACTAAAAAATACGAAAGGCCAATCGTGTGTTTTATTTTATTATAGACACCTCATTGGCTTTTGTAAAAGCCAAATACATATTTTTTTACAGTTAGAGTAGTTATATTTTGGGCATTTTTAATAATTTGTGGAAAAATTATTTCTGCTAGGTATATTAAAATTTTTTGATAAAGCAATTTTGTATTAGTTAAATTCTGATTTTGATCATAAAGATAAATGATTTGTTTTTGAAAATTGAATTGACAATGAAAATTGTTATTTTTTATTTTTATAGTCGTAAATTTTATTCCTAATAAGATGATTCAATCTAAAGATTGTTCATCATACTTAATTTTCTTTAAGTCATTTTCATATATTTTTAAAATTTTTAACTTATTATTTTTAATAAATTCTTCAGCAATATTAATTAATTTTAAGTGATTGATCAAACAAACAATTTGATGATTAATGATTTTGATTTTAATATATTTAATTCTTGGTTGTAAATAAATTTTAATAAAATATTTTTTTTGATTAATTTCAAAATTTAATTCTTTAACAAAACTTAACATAAATAATATATATTAGTTTTCACTTAAAACTTTTACAAAAGCATCTTGAGGAACATCAACATTACCAATCGCTTTTAGACGTTTTTTACCTTCTTTTTGTTGTTCTAGAAGTTTTTTCTTTCTTGAAACATCTCCACCATAGCATTTAGCAATCACATCCTTGCGTACTGCTTTAATAGTTTCACGAGCAATAATTTTTGAACCAATTGAAGCTTGAATAGGAATTTCAAATTGATGTTTTGGAATAACCTCTTTTAGACGTTCACAAATAATTTTTGACTTCCCATAAGCAAAATCACGATGAGCAATAATACTTAAAGCATCAACTTTATTACCATTTAACATAATATCGATTTTGACTAATTTTTCAGCTTGGTAACCAATTAGTTCATAGTCCATTGTTGCATATCCTTTAGTAATTGATTTTAGTGAATCAAAAAAACTGTACATAATTTCAGCTAATGGCATTTTATAAATTAATTTTCGTCTTGTACCGTCAATAACTTCTAGATCATCATATATTCCTCTTCGGGACTGACATAATTCCATAATTGCACCAACATAATTATCTGGTGTAATGATTGCTAATTTAACAAATGGTTCTTTAATAAGTTTAATACTAGTTGGTTCAGGCATTTTAGCAGGACTATCAATACTAATTTCTTGATTATTTGTTAATTCAATTTTATATATTACTGAAGGGGCAGTTAAAATTAATTCAATATTAAATTCACGAGCAATTCGTTCACGAATAACATCCATATGTAATAAACCTAAAAATCCACAACGAATTCCAAATCCTAGTGCTTGCGATGTTTCATATTCATAAGTTAATGCAGCATCAGATAAGGAGATTTTAGCCATAGCTTCTTTTAAATCATCATATTGACTAGTATCAATTGGGTATAAGCCACAATAAACCATTGGTAAAATTTTTTTATAACCTGGTAGTGGTTTATCAGCAGGATTATTGGTATGAGTAATAGTATCACCCACATTAATATCTTTGACTGTTTTGATAGCTGCAGCTACCCAACCAACTTCTCCGGCTACCAATTCTGTTTTATTAACAATTTTTGGTGTTCTAATTCCTAATTCACTAACAATATAATCTTTATTGTTAGCCATCATACGAATTTTATCTCCAACTTTAATTGTTCCTTGTTTTACACGTACTAAACAAACAACACCTTTATAAGAATCATAAAAAGAATCAAATATTAAGGCTTGTAATTTAGCATCATCTTTAGCATCTAATGGAGGTGGAACGTGTTTAATTATTGCTTCTAATACATCTTGAATGTTTAACCCCGTTTTTGCTGAAATTAAAGGCACATCCGCTGTATCTAAACCAATAACGTCTTCGATTTCTTTTTTAACACGATTAGGGTCTGCTGATGGTAAATCAATTTTATTAATTGTTGGAACAATCTCTAAATTGTTTTCTAATGCTAAGTAAACATTAGATAAAGTTTGGGCTTCAATTCCTTGTGCAGCATCAACAACTAGAATTGCTCCCTCACATGCTGCTAAACTTCGTGAAACTTCGTAAGTAAAATCGACGTGACCGGGAGTGTCAATTAAGTGAATTAAATATTCATGTTTATCTTTAGCATGATATTTAATTTGTACAGCATTTAATTTAATAGTAATTCCACGTTCACGTTCTATATCCATAGAATCTAAAATTTGGTTTGTCATTTCACGTTTACTCAAAGTATTTGTAAATTCAATAATTCGATCAGATAATGTTGACTTCCCATGATCAATATGGGCAATAATACTAAAATTACGGATGAATTTTTTATCCATATAACAATCACTCTTTACTTTTTTTAAAAATATCAATATATTTTAAATTATTTTAAAGTAATAAAAATAAAAAACAACTCTATTTAAAGAGTTGTTTCATGTTTTTTTGATTTTATATTAAAAATCTGACAGTGATTTCATATCTACATCTTTACGCTCTTGTTTGTTTGCAGCATAAATTGGGAAAGTTTCAAGTTTTAATTTTTCAGCAACGATAACAGTCATAAATTGAAAAATCATAATATTTCAATCAGTTGCACGTGAGTTATAAGCACGTCGTGATGAAGCAATTTCATTTTCTAAATAACTTGATGTACTCATCAATTCCATTAAAATATTGGATGATTTCAAATCTGGATAACGTTCGAATTGAACATTAACTAAATTTTGAAGTTTATTTAATACTTCTTCATTTTTGTTAATATCATTTGACATTTGAATACTTCGATTTTTAGTTATTTCATCTAATACTTTTTCTTCATATTTGTAATATGATTTAGTTTGTTCAATCATTTTATTTAATAAATCGAACCGTTTTGTTTGTGCTACTTGGATGCTTGATGAAGCTTCATTAACACTGTTTTTAGTTTGAATTAAATGATTTTTAGTATTAAATCATCAAACTAATAAAAAGATTCAACCAATAATTGAAATAATTGAAATAACTATGATGAAAATATATAAAGTTTTTTCGCCATTTGAAGCAACTACTACTTTTCGTTCGTTAGATACATTAGGGCTAATTCCATTTTCATCTTGTTCTTTTCATAAATCCATAAACTTTGCTCCTTATAATTAAATGATTTTAATAATCAATTAAAATTATATAATATAAAAATAGTAAAAATTTTTCTAACATGCTTAGTATGTTAAAAATATTTACGACAATTTAGCGAATTTTGCACATAATCAAGGAGAAAATATGGAAAAGACAATAATTCAATTGGAATTTAATGAAGAAGAATTAGCATCAATAAAAAAAATTAAAGATAAAATGGATCCTAATAATAATTTAGAATTAAATGTATTTTTAAAAGATTTAATTAAGGATTTAGCGCGTGATTATTTAAATTTTTCAAACCAATCATTTGAAAGTATTGCAAAGCAAATGAATGATTTAAAAGATCTAATAGGAAACGTAGCGAACGATCCATCTAGTTTCGATTTTAATTCAGTAATGAATGAATTCCAAAAGTTTAGTAAATCACAAAAGGATGAAGAAAAAGAAATAAAAAACGATACTGAAATAAAAACTGCGACTAAACCTACTAAAAAATCTTAATTTATGTTAAAAATTATTACATCTAATAAAAATGAAGAAATTATTCATTTTTATCGTTTAATTCATGATAAAAAATATCGCGAAGCTAATAAATTATTCATAATTGAGGGTTTTAAATTATTAGATGAAGCTTTGCAAAATCAACAAACAATAGTTTCAATTATTATTAATGAACATGTTTATAATAAAGAATTTGAAACGATTTTTAAATATACATTATATGACAATATTCAAATTTATAAAGTTAGTGGAAATATTATTAAAAAACTATCAGTTAATATCGAACCAAGTCCAATTTTAGCAGTTGTTAAAATAAAACAAGAAATGTGTGATATTAACGATAATATTTTATTGTTAGATAATATTCAAGATCCAGGTAATTTAGGAACCATTTTAAGAACCTGCTTTGCTTTCAATATTAAACAAGTTATTTTTAATAATTGTGTTGATTTATATAATCCTAAAACAATTAAAGCAAGTATGGGGGCCATTTTTAAAATTAATTTTTTACGTTTTAATGATTCTAAACTAGCATTAAATTTTTTATTAAAAAATAAATTCTATTTAATTGCTACTATTTTAGATAAAAACGCAATTTCTTTAAACGAAATAACGATTAAACAAAAATATTGTTTAATGGTAGGTAATGAAGGTCATGGTTTGGTACAAACTTTTATTGATCATGCTCACATTAAAACAATGATTAAAATGAATCAAACAGAATCATTAAATGTTGCAGTAGCAGCAGCAATTTTTTTATATGAACTTAATAAATAAAGAACTTTTTTTAATTACTGGTGACAATCGTTTAAAAATGGATCAAAAAATTAATGAAATTGCGACCTCTTTTGATGAATTAGTTAAAATTAATGATCAAGAAATTTCATTAATTTCTTTTAAAAATCTTATTGAACAAGATGATTTATTCAATAGTAATAAGATCTACTTATTTAAAAACGTTAACTGATTCGAAAATTTAGAACATTTAAAAAATGTTAGTGATTTAATTGATTATTTTTTTAATAATCATGTTGCTATTATTATTACAATTGAATCTACAAAAATTTCTACAGCAAAAAAAATTCAAGAAACAATTGCAAAATTTAATCATCAAATTACTTTTATGACATATACAAATGAAAATGCTATGGCTTTCTTAAAAGAAGAGTTAAATCAGCGTAATTTATCATTAAATAAATCTATAATGCAAACGATTATTCAAAAAACAAATTTTAATATTAATTTTCTTAATAATGAATTAGATAAAATAGAATTAATTAATGATTTTTTAAAAAATCATGGTATGTTTGATATTAATAATTTTATATGTGATTATGGTGAATATCAAATTTTTAGTTTATTAAATCTTTTGTATCAACATAAAATAAATGAATCAATAAATTTAATTAATAAAATGCTCATTGACAAAATTGATGAACTCACAATAATTAATATGTTAGCGACAATAATGAGTACACATTACTTAATTAAATTATTACATGAAAAAAAATATAACAAAAACGTTATATCTAGCTCTTTAAATCAAAAACCTTATATTATTGATTTAAATTTAAAATTAATTAGAAATTATTCAGCTAAATTTTTACTTAAAAAAATGTATGATTTATTACAATTAGAAATTAAAGTCAAGGAAAATAAAATTGATAAATATTTTGGATTAATTAATTGAGTTTTGAATTTTTAACACTACAATAAGTTCTTATAATTTAAGTTTATTGAAGATAAAGATAAAAAAACTATATTTATATTTGTTAAAATTAATAGACCAAATTAAATAAAATACTTTTGTTTTAATGTCAGTTCAGTTTATTTTATTTTAGATTAATGAGGTGGTTATTAGATGCTAAATGCAGAATTGTCAAGTGCACAAAAAGATTTATATAAATCAATTAAATTATATTTAAACACAATTTTTTTGAATCAAAAACTAAATTATGCTATTAAAAATGATAATGATTATCGAAATCAATTAAATAAAGTAATGAATATTTTTGAATATTATGAAGATAATTATGAAATAGCAAATAAAAATTTTCATAGTTATTGACAGGCTTTTAAGTCATATGTTCATTATGAAAAAATAGTTAATGATTATAACGATTTTGATGAATTAAAAGATATTGTAAATGGTTTAAAAATTTATGTTTTAAATACATTTCAAATAGATTTAGATCAAGAATCACAAAGAATTGCAGATATTGATTTTAAGTATGATGAAAAGACGCAAGCATCAATGGGTTTTTATACTCCAAGAAATCAAGAAAATAATACTAGTACAGAATATGAAAAGGTAAGTGCTGAATCTATTAGTGATGAAGATAGTATGAATCATACTTATCAACCAACTTCTGATTTTACAACAGCAAATATCGATAATTTAACAAATATGGTATTTAGTGCTCGGGTTATGAATGGTGAAATTTATTTATATGAAACGAAACCAAAAGTTATTCCTTTCTTAAAATATGTTTTTTTTGCTGTTAGTTTAGCTTTGGTTTTTTTTACAACATTAACGTATGCTTTTCTAATGGATTTTGGCACACATATGTCAAGTGTTATTAATGTTAATGGTATTACTCATATTGTTCGTTTAGTTTCGCCAACATTTCCAACCCAGTTAGTGATATCAATATTCATTATGATTTATGCTGGAATAAATGCTTTTAAAAGAAAAATTAGTGAAAATGAGAAGTTTCATTTTAAAAATTTTATTTGAATTATTTTGTTTGGAGCATTATTAGTAGTTGCATTAGCAAATATTTTTACTGGAAATTTAAGATTTTCAAGTAGTTCATTTGATGAAATGTTTCGTCAAGCACAAATTAATGATGTATTAGCTAACTTAGCAAGAAATAATAGTTTTAGTTTTGATTATTCGTATTTACAAAGTATTTTTTATGGCTATAGTATCGCCCAAATTTTAGTATTTGTAGTTATTATTTTAGGAACAATTTTAATTATTAGTACTTTTATTTTAAATCCTAAACGTGATATTCAAAGAATAAAATTATTATTACAAGAAATTCATGATGATATTTTAACAGGTAAAATTGATCCTAATACATATTTAAGAACAAAAAATCCCTTTAGAGACTTGTTTGGTTTTTAGATGAATTCAAGATTTAAATTTAACTATGATATAAATAATAAATTAGCATTATCCTTTACAAAGGATTTAATTGCTAATAAAAAGCAAAAAAATAAAAAAAAATTTTTGCTTTTTTTATTTCCCTTTTATCCTTTAAAACTTTTTAAAACGATTAATTTAATCGTGGTTTTTGCTGTTTTAGTTGCAATTCGTTTAGGAATGGGATTTTTACATATTAAAATTCCTGGTTTTAATATGGTTATTTCTTTTACATGAATGGCATTAATGGTTTTAGGGTGGTATTTTGGACCATTAATTGGAATATTTGCTGGATTTTTAGTTGATACTTTAGCATGATTAATTAGTGGTGGAATTTGGTTTTGAATGTATGCTATTCAAGAACCTATTGTAGGCTTTATTGCTGGATTTCTAGGATCTGTAGCTACATTAAGAAAAAAAACTAAACGACCAATAATTGATCTAATAGTTAATCAAATCTTTATTTTATTTTTTAGTATATTAACATTGTTTATGATTTTGACCTTAGTTAATGATGGTAAAAACTCCTTATTTAGCATTCTTAAAAAACGTGATAAAGAAATTAATGAAGATTGAATTAGTATTTTTAAATATTTAGCAATCGCTTTTTTAGCTACATTTGTTTTGCTTGTTGAAGCTTTTGTTATCATTTATTATTTACGTAATAGAAATCGTTCAAAAGTACAGTTAATTAATTTTATTTATTGCTCATTATTAGTAATTTTTTCAACAATGTTATTTTCGTTTGCACTAGGACCTTACGTAAGTGTAGCGTATTTAAAATATATAAAAGTCCCAATTACGAATTATTTAAAATACGGAGTTAATTACTATTTATTACCACGCATTATTAAAGAAAGCATTAAAACACCAATTTATATCATTTTATTATCTTCAATAATTAGTGCATTTGATTATGTCTTTCTAAATATTAAGCAAATTAATATGCACAAATGAAAACATTAACAATACACTTTTGAAGGTATAAAATATAATCATAAGTTTTAAAAGAGAGATAAATGATAGTAGTTTATGGATTCTAAAAAATTTAATGATTTAGATTTAGATATTTTTAAAAAGGGGATTATAAACCTATAAGTTCAGAATTTTTAGCTGAATCATTTAATGCTATGATTCCTATTATGGAAATTCAAGAAAAATATAAATAATTTGATAACGATACTTTTTTAAACGAATTTAAAGGTGGTTTTGTAGGCGTTTATTACCGATTAGATGCTAAAAAGCAAGGATTTAACCAATGATTAGAAGTTAAACAAGTATCATTTAATACTAAAACATGAGGTGCAATTTTAATGATACAAGTTTAGAAAAAGCTAAAGCATTTAGTGATATAAAAACCTTTTTAGCAGTAGGCGTTTGAGATAAAATGGCTGATTTATTATTCATTGTTTATGGTTAAAATCCAGAAATTGGCGAATATTTAACTAAAAAAGTTTGCGAAAGTAAACAAGCTAGTCGTCGATTCACACAAACAATAAGTGTGCGACAACTAGTAAAAATTATAAATTTAAAATTTTTCCAGTAAATTAATAATAATCCTAATTTAATAAATATTTTAAAACAAGCAAAACTACCTTGAATTTTAGAAAGTTTAACTATACTACGTTTAGAAAAACTAAAAAAAACATTTCACATTTACTTATGATACTATTGATAATGTTAAAAAATAAAGTTTATTTAATTTTTTTAATATGGTAAAAATCATTTTTATTAGTTCGTTTAGTGTAAGAAATAATTGTATTTGTGTATTTATCAACTAAAAAATAATAACCTTTATTTTTAGGGTCCATGTAAATATGGAAATTATTGTCTAAAGAATTTAAAGGACGAATTCCTAAAATTCGCTCATTAATAATTGGAATAATGAATGTACCACTTAGATTTTTAATGTTAACATCAGTTCATTCAGCACGTTCTCGAAAACGAGCTAATGCATGATCTGTAATTCTAAATTTGCTTTTATAATAATATGACATAATTCAAAATTAAATTAGTTATGATATTTTAATGTATATTATTTATTCATTTATGAATTAAATGTAATGCAACACGATTGTGTTCATTTCATAGCACACTAACATTAGCATTCTTCTTACTTGGTTCAACAAATTGATCATACATAGGGCTAACAGTGCTACGTCATTGAGTAATTACAGATTCAAATGATCGATTACGTTCATTAACATCTCGAAGAATTCGTCGAATTAAACATTCATCTTTTGGAGTTTCAATAAAAATTTTCAAATCAGCTATTTGATTAATGACATCATCATAAATTGCATAAATACCTTCAAGAACTATAACATCAACATCACTAATATCAATCGTTTTATCTAAACGAATCTCAGTTTTATAATCATAGATTGGTACTTTAATTTTTTTACGTTTTTTAATGTCACTTAATTGCTCTCGCATTAACTCTCATTCAAAACTACTTGGATGATCATAATTAATTAAGCGGCGTTCTTTTTTATTTAGTTGTGAATTAGAAATATAGTAAGAATCTTGACAAATAACAACACTTGTTGTATTTTTAGGAATTCTTGCAATAATTTCATTAGCAAAGGTTGTTTTTCCAGAACCAGAAGCTCCTGCAATTAGTATAAGAATTGGGGATTTAGTATTCATAATTTTGAACCTTAATATCATTAAACATATTACTATTATTATAGATTATGCGTAGCTTTTCCTTTTAATTAATTAAATATTTTTTTAAAAAAAGATATTAAAAAATAATAAAATCATATATAATTTATAAATGTTATAAAATTCAATATCTTATAAGATACACAAACTAGAAATGAGGCGATAATATGGCTGTACAACAAAGAAGAGTAAGTAAATCAAGAAAAGGAATGCGTCGTAGTCACGATCACCTTACAATTTCTAATACAGTAGCATGTAATGAATGTGGTAAAGCATTACTACCTCATAGAGCTTGTCGTGATTGCAAAACTTACAGAAGTATTAAGTTATCAATCAAATAATTTTTATGATGAATGATAGTGTTAAACAAACCAATAATATTGATGAAAATCAATTAAAACCAACTACAAAAAGCTTTTTTGATGATAAAAACAACCAATTAACAAAAGTTTTAAATATTCCTAGCGTTGTTAAATATACGGAATCAAAAATTAAAAAAAATGGTAAAAATTTTTCAATTAATTTAATCATTACAATTACAACAATGTTTATTGTAATTGGGATTATTATAACTATTGCTATTGCTATTGGTATTAAATTAAGTTAGTAACAACTTCATGAGTTGTTATTTTTTTATTTTTTTTAGATATAATTTAATTTAGACGTATGCTATTAATGTATAATTTTAAATAATGTTTTATATTAATTTAAGGGTGAAAACAATGATGGAAAAATTAAAAAACAACAAGACTTTGTTTTTGAATGTAGAACAAGCTCAAAAACTAGGGATTAATAACCCTTTAACACAAGAGATTTTTTTAGATGATCAAAAGTTAAAAGTTCATTTAATTAATAGTATAAAAGATGAGTTTTACTTAAAAAAAAGTATTAGTAAAGGTTATGCTTATTTTAATAGTTTAGAACAATTTAAGACTATGGAGCTTGATGTTTTAGATAACTATCAATTTGCAAAAATAGCAGCTACTAATTTAGATGAGTATGATCAATTAGTTTACACAAAAACTCGTCAATATTTAATTAATAAAGAATTTTGAACTAATGATGGTTTAGATGCATTTATTGGTGATGATTTTAAAAGAAAACAATTAACGAGCAAAGAAATCGTTAATCTAAAAACAAAATATGATTTATGAATACAAGAATTACATTTTAATAATGCACGAATTAGTAAACAAATTCATAATTTAAGTATTCATGGTCAAAATAAATTAGATTATGAGAAATTTTATGATAAAAAAGCAACCCTTGAATCAAATTTAGATATTCTTCAAATTTTAATTTATTTAAGATCTTCATTACTTGAGTTAGATTTTGACGATCTTTTTAAAGATGATCAAAATAAAATAAGTATTCGTCAATTATTAGTTAATGATTTAGAATACTTGCCGTTTTCATTTCAACGTTATGATTATGAATCAAGACGTAATTTCATTAGAAACTCACGTCAATTAGTTGATACCTCAATTGATTTTGACGATCTTGAATATGATTTTTTGCACAATAAGAAACCAAAACAAGAACTAGAAAAAAATAATGAATCAATTAAAATAGCTGAATTAAAAAAATTTGAAAATTCACAATTAAGTGATGAACAACAATCTAATTTAGAAAAAGAGTTCTATAGTATTGGAAGAATTAACTGTTTTGACGAAGTTAGCGAAAATAAACAAGAATTAAACAAAGAACAATTAGTAATCGATAAAAAAAATGGGTATTTGAAGCCACGTAGTTACTTACGTCATCATGAAACTCCATTTATGGTTGACATTGAGAACCGGGTAGACTTTTTAATGGCAGGATATGAAATTATTAAAAATGATGATCCATATGCAATTAAACAAGAAATATTAAAAAATACCATTTTAGAACAACAAAAGCTTGTCGAACAAGATGATCATGATTTTAAAGTTAAAAATGATGATCAAGAAGCAAATGAAGAATTATTGGACAATACTGATAAATTAGAAAATCAAGATTCTACAAGTGCTGTTGAATTTAATGATTCATCTGAAGTTACTCAAGTAGTAAAAACGGATGAAAATGTTGATAATTTAATTAAAACTAAGCAAATAACTAGTTTTAACGATCTTAAACAAGAGCAATCATCTCAAGAAAATATTATTAAAAATGATCTTTCATCAATTCAAATTCGTTTAGATGAAATTATTAATGTACATGAAAAAGATACTAAATTACAAACCGAACTAAATTCAATTATGATAGATAGTAATGAAAAAAATATTGATGATAGTTTAAATAATTTAAATGAACAAATACGAATTCAAGATCAAGAATTAGAATCATCAGATAATCAAAATGTAATTATTGAAGAAGAAATTAATACCAAAAATTTAAATAATAAAGCTGATGTTGGTGTTATGAGTGTTGAAAAAAAATATGAACCTGAAGAGGAAATGGTTAATTTTGAATTTGAAATACCTGAAAACCAAAAAGAATCAGTTAACCAAGATGTTTTAAATAGTAATAGTATTGATAATTTTAAAGAAGAAAAAGCTAAAGAAAATACTTTCTTAACACCAAAAGAAATAGAAAATAATGATTTATCATCACAAATTGAATTAACACCTGCTGATTTTGAACTTAAGACACAAGAAATTAATGACGAAACTGAACGTTTATTGGATGAATTAAATAATAATAAACCTAAAGAAAAGAAGAAATTTTGGACATGATTTAACTCAAAAAAAAGATAAATAAAAAAAAGGAATTATTAATTATGAATAAAACTAATCAAATTGTGGATTTATTAACCAATAAACAAAATAATTCAATTCAAAGACGCGATAATCTAGTTTTTGTTAAAAATGAACAAGAATTCAAAGATATTTTAGATTCTACTATTAGCTTAAGTAATGTTTATGATCCTTTGTTAGGTAATGGTTGTGAACAAGAAAAAATAAAAGAATTAACTATTTTAAATAATAGTGTTGATATTAGCAAAATTGAAGAGTATACTAAAACATTAGAAAGTAAAGTAGATGATTTATACAATAATGTTTCTAACCAACTAATTCAAGATTATCAAAAAAATGAGAATACAAGTGCGAATAATATAATTATGAAAAATGAAGAATTATTAAATTCTCATTTAAAAGAAGTCGAAAAAATTTGTGAACAGCTAATTGATGAATGAAAAATTGAAATTTTAGGGGAAGTTAATTTTAAATTTCAACAACAATTAATAGAAATCGATCAAAAACAAGAACATAAATTGAAAGTAAAATCATTAATCAATGAAGATAGTTTTTTAACAAAAAGACAAGTTAAAAACAAAAATAAAATTCTTACTGAATTTGAAAAACATCGTTCACAAATTACACAAAATTATTTAAATAAACGTAGTGATATTCTCAAGAAAGAATATGATGAATTATTAAAAGATGATAAATTATTTGAGTTAAGCTCAGGCGATAATTGAAACAATTTTAAAAAAATAACTTTATTTATTTCTAACGAGATCGGAATCATTAATGATTTAGAAGATCTATTAAACCATCAAGAATTAATTCGGACTCGAAATTATACAAAACGTGCTATTTTAAATCAACATCATATTAATGGTCACTTTAAAGATGAAAAAAAATATTTGAAATCTTTGTATGATTTACGTGTTAAATTTATGTATGGTTTAGGTTCAGAAATTGTTATTTTAAAATTTTTAATTGAGCATTATAAAAAATTAAATAGTTTACGTTTAAGATTAGAAACATTAAACCACCCTCTTTCAAATTATGCTGTTTATTTTGATATTTTAAACCGAATTGAAAAACAAACACAATTGTTAGCAAAAATTGAAACTTTAAAATATGATAATTATGATTTTAATGCTGATGTTATTTTAGATGATTTAGAAAGTAATATCACAAAAATAAATGAGATTAAACATAATTCTAATGTTTTAAATAAAACAAAAGTTATTAAAACGATTATTGAGCCAAAATATGAATTAGAATTAATTTCAAAAGATGATAAAGTTGATGGTGTTAAGGTTTACGTTAACGATCAAGAAATTCTTTCTAAATAATTATTTTAAAGGAAACACAAAAAAGGCTTTTAATAATAAAAGCCTTTTTATTTCAAAATGAAACTAAAAATTGATTTTTTATACGAAAAAGTCTTAACAGAATTATTAACTAAAAAAAACAAAACTAAAAAACGTATTTATGTTTTTTATGATTCAGATTTAGTAAATTTTAATAGTGCATATATTCAATCAAAATTAAAATATGCTAAATTATTTTCTGTTAAACTTATTATTTATGATTTAAATGCATACCAAATTCAAGAAAATCATCATTTTTTATCAAAACTTAAACAAGCAAATAAGGATTTTTTGTTTTTTGAATTCCCTTTGTCAAAAAAACATTTGGATCAAAATTATTTTCAATATTTAACTTTTCAAAATGATCTCGATGGAATTAATTCACATTTGTTTTTAAATAAAAAACAAGAAAATCAAATTATTTACCATCCAGCAACAATTAATGCAATTTTAACATTAATTAAAGAATTAGATGTAAATTTAAATGACTATCGAATTTGCATTATTGGTCGTTCACCCTATTTAGGGGATTATTTATATAAGTTATTAAATCCTAAAAATAATAAAATTAATATTATTCATTCACAAACTAAAAATCCATTAAGAATTATTAAAGAATCTAATTTTATTATTAGCTGTGTGAATAAAGCACACATTTTTAATTCTAATGCATTAAGTGATAATTCTTATTTAATTGATGTTACTACAGAATACATCAATAATAAGTTATGTGGTTCTTTTTTAATTAATAAAAATGATGCATTAAATCGAAACATTAAATACACTCCTGTACCAGGTGGAATCGGTAAATTAACGACGTTATTTTTATTTTTGAATTATTTTAAATAAGTGTTACTTATCAGCCATATTTTTTTGTAGTATTATATAATAATATAAATAATCAAATAAGAAAATAGTATTTATTATGATTGACAAGCAAAAAATTAAACAACTAATCCAAAATCCTGTTTATGGATTTTTTGATGAATTTAAAAAAAATTTAAACAGCGATCTTGATCATGTAATTTTAGAACAATTAAAAGATCAAGATAATAATATTGATAAAATTAATCATTTAGTAACCGATATTAATAATTTAAAAAATGATATTAAACAACGCAAAAAAGATGAAAAAATTAAACAACGGACTTTTTGTAATATTCTAATCGCAGTTTGTTTTGTTATTATTATTGGTTTGTTTTTTTTACATTTTTATTTGAAAAATTCCAAATTTATTAAAAATTTTAAAAAGTATGAAATTGAAAAAAATAATCAAATTAATATATGTAACAGCCAAAAAAATAAATATATTTATAATGTTTTATCACAAATTAATTCTTATAAAATTTCGCAAGAAATTTTTGCTAAGAATGGTTTATATTTAATGCCAGAAATTCAATATGAAAATATTAAACAAACCGATTTATTAATTTCACGAAACGCAAAATTTGTTGGATTTTTTGGTGGTTTAGAAGTTAAATTTAAAAGTACGGATACTTTTTTAGTGTATTATAAGGAATTTTCAATTAAAGATGTTGTAACAAGTGGTTGTATTCAAATTTCTTATCGAAAAGGAGATCAAATGGTTAGTGAAACGATCGTTGCTCATCATAAGGAACCAACACCGTTTGTTGATCTTCACAGTAATTTTGTTCATAAAACTAATTACTCTCCAAACTTTAACTTTTCAACGTACGCTCAAACTGTTAATTCTCGTTCAAAAACAATTTTTTCTAATTTAGAATTTTCTAAGTATTATGGCTTAGGAATTGCTACTCAAAATTTAGAATTTGATACAAAAATGCTAGAATTTTTTACGCCTTTTAGTCAAGAAAACTATGAAAATTTTGCTAAATATTTAAAACAAGATGATATCACAGTTCCTA
The DNA here is from genome assembly GCF_000019345.1 of Ureaplasma parvum serovar 3 str. ATCC 27815. Lineage (NCBI taxonomy): Bacteria > Bacillati > Mycoplasmatota > Mycoplasmoidales > Mycoplasmoidaceae > Ureaplasma > Ureaplasma parvum. Next base: position 384,742 of record NC_010503.1, read on the forward strand.
TGTTTACAAAAACTGCGACATCCCTTATTATTGATGATCAATTATTAAAAGATAATAGAAAACCATTCTTTATAAATTTATTAACAAATAATAGTTATGTAAAAACTTGTGATTTTCTAATTGATACAGATATTAATGCGGACCTACAAACGAATTTAAATATTTTAAAATATGAATTAGTAAAATTATTTGAAAAATATATTTTATATTTAACTACAACAAGTTTATCAAGTGTAATTGCCCGAGAATGATATATTAATAATGATACTTATAAAATTGGTGATAATTACGATTATGAAAGTTATTATTATACTAATCAAAATCAATTAACTCCACTATCAGTTTCGACAAAACTTTTTTTAAAAAACCAAATAGCTTTTGTTAATGATTGTGAAGTAATTCCTTTTGCTGAACTAGTTAATAATCAAACACGATTCGGCATTAATAAAGCACAGTTTAATATTAAAAGTTATCATGTTTATAATCGTGTAGATAATGTACCAGTATATGCGCATGGCAGAACACACATTGTTCCTGTACAATACAAAGAGTACATCGAATATGAATATCCATTTATTTGTTTATATGTTTTAAAATATAAACAGTTAACAGAAGAAATAGGTTTAAAATATTTTACACGCCCATTTAATAATATTTTATTAACAAATTTTGAAGATCATAGTGCTTGTTCTATTGATGAAATTCTTGATTTTAATGATAATGAATCCAAAAATAATAGCGATAATGATTTTAAAATTTATTTAAAAGAATTAGATACAATCGTCACAAATGCGAATTTAAATAAAAATGAATTTAGCTTCTTAAAAGACAATGATGGTTATTTCATTACGATAAGTAATAAAATAGAATTAGACGAAGAAACTGAACAAGAATTATCAACTTGATTAAGAAAAGTAAGCTTATAGAAAACAAAAATAAAAAATAATTTGCATTAAAAATTAAACTCAATCAAATTATTTTTAACAAACGAAAATTTATTTTTATAAAATTAGCACTCAATATTGACAAGTGCCAAAAAATAATGTATAATATCTTATACTTTCAAATATGGTATATGTTTAAAAGGAGAATGTGATATTTATGGCAAAAGAAATTATTTTAGGAATTGATTTGGGTACAACAAATTCATGTGTAGCCGTAATTGAAAATAAAAAACCAATTGTTTTAGAGAATCCAGAAGGAAAACGAACAGTTCCATCTGTAGTTTCATTTAACGGCGATGAAGTTTTAGTAGGTGATGCTGCAAAACGTAAACAAATAACTAATCCAAATACTATTTCATCAATCAAACGTTTAATGGGTACAAAAGAAAAAGTAACTGTTTTAAATAAAGATTATACTCCAGAAGAGATTTCAGCAAAAATTTTAACTTATATTAAAGAGTATGCAGAAAAGAAAATTGGAGCAAAAGTTAATAAGGCTGTAATTACAGTTCCAGCATATTTTGATGATGCACAACGTCAAGCTACAAAAAATGCAGGAATTATTGCAGGATTGAGCGTTGAAAGAATTATTAATGAACCAACAGCTGCAGCTTTAGCTTATGGAATTGATAAATTAGATAAAGAACAAAAAATATTGGTATTTGATTTAGGTGGTGGTACATTTGATGTATCAGTTTTAGATATGGCAGATGGTACATTTGAAGTATTATCAACAAGTGGTGATAACCATTTAGGTGGTGATGATTGAGATCAAGTTATTATTAATTGATTATTAAAATCTATTGCTGATGAATTCAATATTGATTTAAGTAAAAACAAAATGGCTATGCAACGTTTAAAAGATGCTGCTGAAAAAGCTAAAATTGAATTATCAGGTATAAACACAACAACTATTTCATTACCTTTTATTGCAATGGATAGTTCTGGTCAGCCAATTAATTTTGAAAAAGAATTAAATCGAGCGACATTTGATAATCTAACTAAAAATTTAATTGAAAGATTAAAAAAACCTGTTTTAGATGCAATGAAAGAATCTAAATTATCATTGGTTGATATTGATCAAGTTTTGATGGTAGGTGGTTCAACACGTATGCCTGCAGTACAAAATTTAGTGAAAGAATTAACAGGTAAAGAACCAAACCATTCACTAAATCCTGATGAAGTTGTTGCAATTGGTGCAGCTATTCAAGGTGGAGTATTAGCAGGAGAAATTGATGATATTCTATTACTTGATGTAACACCACTTACTTTATCAATTGAAACAATGGGAGGTGTAGCAACTCCTTTAATTCCAAGAAACACAAAGATTCCAGTAAGTAAATCACAAATTTTTTCAACAGCTGCTGATAATCAACCAAGTGTTGATATAAGAATTGTGCAAGGTGAACGTTCATTAGCTGCTGATAATAAATTATTAGGTAATTTTGAATTAAGCGGAATTGAACCAGCTCCACGTGGTGTTCCACAAATTGAAATTAAGTTTAATATTGATGCTAATGGGATCATGAGTGTTAACGCTAAAGATTTAAAAACACAAAAAGAAACATCAATCACAATTAAAGATTCACAAGGATTAAGTCAAGATGAAATTGACAAAATGATTAAGGAAGCTGAGGAAAACAAAGAAAAAGATGCTAAAGTAAAACATGAACGTGAACTTGTAAATCGTGCTGATAGTCTAATTAACCAATTAGAACAAGTGTCAAAAACTGAAAATGTTCCACAAGAACAAAAAGATGTATTTAACAAACAAATTGAAGATTTAACAAACGCACGCGATGCTCAAGATTATGTAAAACTAGAAGCTGAAGTTAAAAAAGTTGAAGATTTATTAACTAATGCTGCTAAATTTGCTCAACAAGCTCAACAGCAAAATCCAGATAATCAAAACAATAATAAAGATGATGTTACTGAAGCAACTGTAACTGATGATTCAACAAAGAAATAATTAATTTTAATAACCAATGGTTTAAATACCATTGGTTATTGTTATATAATAATGTATAAGTTAATATTTAATTTATGTATATATATTAAAAATAAAGGAAAATTTGAGTATATGGTAGAAAATAAATTTTTAAAGCAAATTAAAGAGGGAGAGCAAATTAAAATTGAAATTAAAGGTTTGGATAAATTTAATAATTTTGACGAACAAAATTATGGTTTAAATAATATTTCACCTCAAATTCGTTGATCACCAGTACTTGAAACAGCAAGTTATGCGGTTGCAATTATTGATTATGAAGCAGTAGGAGGCGCTCCATTTGTGCATTGATATGCCTTAAACATTTTTGAACCCGAATTAGCATTAAATGTTGCAAATCTTGGTTATGCTAATTTATATCAAGGTGAAAATTCAACTTCAAAACATTTTTCACATTCAATATTAGATGCAAATTATCAAACTGATATAGCAAATAATTATTTCCCTCCTTGCCCGCCAAATAAATCACATAAATATGAAATTAAAGTTTATGCAGTGCATCATAAGCTATCAACAAACCGAAACAATATTTTATATTTAGACGATTTTGAAGCGAAATTAAATGAAGCAAAAATTATTGCCACAGGTTCTACTTATGTTTGTGCTCCACAGATTAGTTTTGAAGATGATAAATTAATTATTGGTTCATTAGAGCATAAACATCCTTATTTGTTTGCTAATTGTGAAAATGAATATCATGTAATAGAAGATGTAATTGTTACAGATATTAATAAGAATATTTATAGTGAAAATCAACTAGATAATTTTAAAGATCTAGAACAAGCAAAAATTAAAATTATTGATTCTAGTGATGCTTTATCGTATGCAGTTATAATTACTTCAAATCATCTATTTAAAAAATTTGGTCGTCCAGTTGTTAATTATGCACACGTTATCGAGAAAAAAACTAATAAACGAATTAAGTTCAATAATTCCTACAAATTAAATCATGCCTTTAGCGAAATTAGTCCTTCAAAATATGATCATTTAGGTAATGAATTATTGATTTTAGAAGATAAAGATGCTAATTTTGAAAGTGGACTATTCACAATTCATGTGTTTGGATTAAATAAAAAAATTAAGTATTTAAATAAGATTGATAGTGTTGCAAATTCAATTAGTGATTTATTTGAAATGATTAGCGGTAGTGTTATTTCTTATAAAGCGAAGTTATTTAAGTAATATTTTTAAAAGAATAATGAAATATTAAATTATTTAATGATAGATCGTAAACAAATTCATGTTAAAACTAGATTAACAATTAATGAGTTAAATAAGTTTTATACTTTAATTAGAGTCCAAAAACAAAGCTTAAAAGAGATTGAAGATAAAATCAAAAAACTTGATTGAATTAACTTTAGTGAGATTAAAAATCAAAATTTATTTGATGAATTTAAATTTGATTATAAAAATATGACACCATATGTTATTTCACAAGTTCAAGATCTGGTTAGTGTTTATGATGTAAGACAAATTAGTGAAATAATTCTTGAATTAAATCAAGTTAATATTCAAATTCAAACTAAAGATAGTGAGTTTTATATTAAAAATAATAAAAAATTAAGTTTAATTAGTAGTGAATTTGAAGATTATCAATTAAAAAATTATGATGCATATGAACATTTTAAAATTACAATGGATGAACCTAAAATTCATACTTTAAATCATCAAATGCCATTTGATTCAAAATTAAACATCAAAACCATCATTTTTATAGTTTTAACTTCTTGTTTATTATGTTTATTAATCGTCATAATTATATGTGCATTATTAATTGCAGGAGTTATTAATTAATGAAAAAATATATCAGTATCGCTATTGATGGACCTTCAGGTTCTGGAAAAAGTACAGCAGCAAAAGAATTAGCCAAGAAATTGGGATTTTTATATATTAACACTGGTTTAATGTATCGTGCTTATGCTTATTTTTTATCTATTAATAAATTAGATATTAATGTTAACGAAATGGATTGTATTAATGCCATTAAAAATGCTAATTTTATTTTTAATGGTGATAATGTGAAAATTAATGACAACGATGTTAGTCTTATCTTAAGAAGTAATGATGTGGCAATGATTGCTAGTGTTGTATCTGCTAATGAAAAAATTCGAGATTTAGCAACTAATGAACAACGCAGAATTGCTAGTGAAAACAACGTTGTTATGGATGGGCGCGATATTGGAAGTATTGTTTTAACTAATGCTGATCTTAAATTTTATTTAAATACGAGCATTCAAACACGCGCTAAACGACGTTTGTTTCAGAATAAAGATATTGAAAATTTGGATTATGAATCAATATATAACGATATTAAAGAACGTGATCATCGTGATATGACTCGCAAAATTGCTCCACTTAAAAAAGCAAACGATGCTGTTGAAATTTTTAACGATAACATGAAATTAGATGAATGTGTACAACATTTGTATGAAATTTATTTAAAAAAAATAAAAAAGCTAAATTTTTAATAAAAAAATAACAAACAAAATTAAAACTTTCATTTTTCTATAAATCTCATAATTTATTAATGAGGTGTATATATTTATGAATTTTGATATTAATTTAATTAATGAAAATGATTATGTTTTTAGTGGATACATTATTTTAAAAAAACACAATGAAGAAATTATCGAATTACTAACTTATTTAGGCGATGATCCTATTAATGATGAAGCCAAAATCATAACTTTATATAATAATGATCATATTGATCTAAAAAATCTTAATGATGGAGATTTAATTATTGTAAAAGCAAGTTTAATTATAAATAATAAAAATAACAAACAATTATTGCTTAAAGATATTAATAAACTAGAGTTAAGTATTAACTAATTATTTTCAAATAATTAGTTAATCATATTTATAATAATTAATGGTGGTATAATGAATTTTTTAAAAACCTTACTGTGATTTGTTGCATATCCTTTTGTAGCATTATACATAATAATTCAAATGATTTTAGCGGCTATGATGGCAAATAAATATAAAAATGATCCAGAGTCTGTTAGCGTTAATGAGCGCTATAAAAAAATAATGGGTATTATTGATGCTATTTTATATTTAAAAAATATTAAAGTAGATTTGATTGGTAAAGAAAATGTTAGTATAAAAAGCATGTTATACATAGGTAATCACAAATCTAATGGTGATCCAATTGTTTTATTAAAGGCTCTTTATCAAATTAGCCCTCATAATGTGCGTTTTGTTGCTAAAATTGAATTAAAAAAATCATTTTTAAAATTTTTATTTAATTTAATTGATGTAATTTACATTGACCGTAATAATTTAAGACAATCAATTTCAACAATTAATGAACAAGTTAATGCTTTAAAACAAGATTATCGTGGATTAGTTATTTTTCCAGAAGGAACACGAAATTTTAATCATGAATTTAATGAGTTTAAATCAGGCGCTTTAACAGCTGCTTATAATACATTATCTTCGATTCAACCTTTTGTGATTTTTAACTCACAAGGTTCGTTTGAAATGAAAAACGATCAAAAGCAAAAGTTAAGATCAAATCCTTTTAAAACCCAACATATTAAAGTTAGTTTTTTAGAACCAATTCATTCTTTTAATTACATTAATATTAATAAAGATATTTTAATGCGTAAGATTCAATCAAACATTAAAAAAAATTATGATGAATTGTTAAAATCAACAATTAAAACAAATTAATTTTCATTAACAGTAAATACTTTAAATAAATTAAAAAAAGTTTATTGAATTTATTGTTTTTTTATACTAAAAGTATTTTTAAAACTAATTTTTTTTATAATTAATTTATAAGTTTAATATAATAATTTTTGGTGAATAGAATGAGTGAAAAGCAAATCCAAAATAGTTTATTTGAATATAAGTTTATTGATTTTAACGGTCCATTAGATACATTGTGTGTTTTAATTAAACAAAAACGTTTAGATATTAATAATTTAGATATTTTAGAGTTGTCAAAACAATATGTTAATTTTGTAAATCAATTAATTAAAACGATCGATATTGATATTTTAGGTGACCATTTAGCAATGGCTTCTTATTTACTAGAACTTAAGACTCGAATGTTGATGCCAACTGTTGATGAAAAACAAATTATGAGTATTGAAGAAGATCGCCAAAATTTAATTGATCGTTTAATTGAATACAATGGTTATAAAAATTTAAGCGAACATTTAAAACAACGTTTTGAATTTAGAGCAACTATGATGGATTTACCACAACAAGATTATGAGCAATTTTATTTAAAAGATGCAATTTATAAGCCTTTGCCAAATCATTTAGACTCCATGATCTTAAAAAATATTATGGATAAAATCATTTATGAAAATGAATTAAAAAATTATAAAATTAATAAGATTAAAGTTCATGAATATGATGTTAAACAATTAGAACAATTGTTATTAAATTATTTAAAACAATCGCCTAATCAACAAGCAAGTATGCTTAGTTTTTTTGATATACAAGCAGTGATTGATAAAAATAAACGTTTTTTTGCAATAATGTTTTTAATTATTTTAATTTTAATTAATCGTAATGAAATTTTATTTGAAGAATTAGATAATGATTATTTATTAAAAATTAATATTGAAAGAGTTGTTGATGATTATAATTCTAGTAGTGTAGAACAAGCTAAAAATTTAACAAGTAATTTAACAAAAGATACAATTATTAATTTTAAAGGTGAAGACAATGAATAATGATAAAAAAAATAAAAAGAATTTATTAAATAATGAATTAGATTTAGCTAAATATACATTACATAATCTATCCGCAGATAACAATGATGATGAAAATGAATTAGAATTAGATTGAGATGGTATTGATGATGAAATTATTGATAACAATCAACAAATTTATCAAAAAAAACACATTAATCATAAAACTCGTTTATTTATAGAAAAAGATGATAAGTTAAATAATCATGAACAAATTGAATCAGGCAACGAAATTATTAATCAACCAAAAGCATTATCAGGTCAAGATTTCTTAGAGTTTGTTAATTCTAAATTAGTACAAAAAAATAATAATTTTAAGCAAAATTCTAAATTCTTGCAGAATCAATTAACCAATCATGAATTATTACGTGAAAAATTAAAACCACAAGAAGATTTTAACAAGATATTTAAAACAAAAGATATTAATGTTACTGAAGAAATTAAAATTAAGGATGTTAAAAAAAATAGTAGTGTTTCTTTTCGAAATTCATTTAATATAAATGATTTGAATCAAAATCAAATTACAAACATTAAATCAATTATTGATTCTACACTGTTTTTAGCTGGTGAAGAAGGTGTTTCTTTGCAAGATTTAAAAAGAACAACAGGATTAAATGAGAGTTCTCAACTTAAAACAATTTTAAATCAATTACAAAAAGACTATGACGTTGATGATTCGGGTTTAGTTTTAGTACAATTTGGTGAAAAATTTAAATTATTAACTCAATCCAAAAATAAAGATGCTTTATCAAAATTTGTTACAACAAGTTTTAGAACTCCCTTAAGTCAAAGAAATTTAGAAACGCTTGCTATTATTGCTTATAATCAACCAACAACTCGTGCAAAAATTCAAGCAATTCGTGATCGTGATCCCAAACCTGCCATTGACGCTCTTTTAAAATTGAATTTGATTATAGAAGCAGGCCGTCAAGACACACCAGGTCACCCAATTTTATATACTGTTAGTCAAAAATTTTATGATTTATTTGGTATAAGAAATTTAACAGAATTACCAAGATTAAATAAAGAAATAAATGAATTTAGTCCTATTGATGAATCAACTAACTAATAAAAAAATCTTTATAAATGTTAAAATATAAAAATATTATGTAAACTTTATATTAACATACATGATGTAATAAACGTTAATTGGTGGAATATATATGAAATTACTAAATAAAATTAAGAACGAAAATGCGATTGAATTTCAAATTTTAATTGAAAAATCAGAATGAGAGAAAAAACACAAAGAATCATTTGAAAAAATTGCAAAAAAAACAGCTTCAAAATTAAAAATTCCTGGTTTTCGTCCAGGAAAAGTTCCGGTTGAAGAAGCTAAAAAACACGTTAATGAAATTGAAGTTTTTGAAACAACAACAAATGATTTAATACCGCAAGTTTTAACTTTTTTAGAACAAGATGAATCATTTATAAATGATGATTCAGAAACTGTTGACACTCCAAGTGTTGATATATTAGATTTTAAAGATGGAGAACTAAGTTTAAAAGTTGTTTATGATTTATACCCTGTTGCGACAATTGAAAGTTATAACGATTTAATTTTAACACCAATTGTGAATGAAGCTTTTGAACATGAAGTTAATGCTGAAATTGAACATGCATTAAATTCTAAATCACAAAGACGTGTTAAAGATGATAATGAATTCATTGAAAAAGGGGATGAAGTTCGATTTGATTTTAAAGGGATGATTGATAGTGTGCCTTTTGAAGGTGGAAGTGCTAAAGATCATTTATTAACAATTGGATCTAATCAATTTATTCCAGGATTTGAAGATCAAATGATAGGTTTAAAAAAAGATGAACGTAAAAATATTAATGTTAAATTTCCAGATGATTATCATGCAACCGATTTAGCAGGCAAAGCAGCAGTATTTGAAGTTTTTATCAAAGAAATTACAAATGTAAAGCCACAAGAATTAAATGATGAATTTGCTAAATCATTTAATTTGCCTAATGTTAATACAGTTCAAGAATTAAAAGATTATATTCACAATCAAATTGTTTTAGCTAAACAAGAAAAGAATAGTGAACGTGCCTGATTAGAGATTGCTCAACAATTATTAGCTAAAGCAAAGATAACACCAATTCCTCAATCATTAATTGATCGTGAAGTTTCAACATTAAGACAACAAGTTTTATCACAATTATCACAATATAAAATTGAATTAAAACAATATTTGGAATTTAGTAAAAAATCAGAAGCACAATTTCAAGAAGACTTGATAAGACAAGCTAAAGAAACTATAACTTTAGCACTGTTAGTTGATGATATTGCTGAAACACAAAATATTGTTGTATCTGATGAAGAAGTTAAAGAACGTGTTGCGGAAATGGCTAAACTATACCAAGGGGAAGAACAAGCTGTTATTGAACAATTATCAAAAAATCCTGATGCTGTTAAAGAGTTCTTGTTACATAAAAAAGTTGTTAATTATTTAATTGACTTAAACAAAAATAATCAGCCAAAAAATACAACTTTATCTTCAAAATAAAGACAATCAAATAAGAATTAAAGAAAATTTAGGACAAAAAGGCAAAATCAATGTATAAAATTAGCACTCGTAATAATAGTTTGCTAATTTTTATTTGTTTTTGTTATAATATCTTAATACAATAAAGATTAGAAAAGAGGTTGTTAATGAAAAAACCTATCTTAATATCACGAGCAATTGTTGTTTTACCTTATGAAACAACAACAATTGAAGTAGGACGCCCTAAATCAATCCAAGCGATTGATTTAGCTAAACAATCTTCAAGTAAAGAAATTATTATTATTTCACAAAAAGATATTGATACTGATGAAGTTGTTAATTTTGATGAATTGTATAAAGTAGGAACGTTAGTTAAAATTAAATCTATTATTGATAATTTTGATGAAGGTTATTCAATTGAAGTTGAAGGATTAAAAGCTGTTTACATTAATAATGAGAATGATGTTATTGATGCTATTGAATATGAATATGAAGATGTCATTACAAACCCTATTTTATCAAATAAAGATGAAATAGCAATCAATGGTATTAATTCTGAAATTTTCAATATAATTAACAAGCGTTCAAGACATAAAAATATCAATTTTGATAATATGCACGCTTTAATTTCACTTGAAAAAGAAAAGTTTGCTTATTTAGCTGCGGCAACTTATATTAATGATTATGATAATGAAATTAGTGAAAAAACTATTGAAGATCGAATTAATATCTTATTGCAACCTAATTTATTATTAGTTCATGAGACAATTTTACATTTATTATTTGATCAATTAGTAGATAAGCGCGTTATTGAAGATGAAGTTGAAAAAACTATTACTGATAAAATTAATAATAATTTTCAAAAACAACAACGTGAGTTCTATTTACGCGAAAAATTAAAAGTTGTTAAAGAACAATTAGGTGAACTAAGTAGTCGTGAAGAAGACGCTGATAAAATTCGTGCAAAAATTGAAGATTTAGAATTACCACCAAATGTTAAAGAACGTGCTTTAGCTGAATTAAATCGTTTTGAGAATGCTATGTCATCAAATGAATCATCAGTTATTAAATCATATCTTGATTGATTATTGGATTTACCATGAACTCAACAGGGTGTTGATAATACTGATTTGATGTCTGTAAGAACTCATTTAGATGATAATCACTATGGTATTGAAAAGGTAAAAGAAAGAATTTTAGAGTATTTAGCATTACGTATGCGTAACCCTAATCTTAAAGGTCCAATCATTTGTTTAGTTGGCCCTCCAGGTGTTGGTAAAACATCACTTGTTACTTCGATTGCACAAGCTTTAAATAAAAAATTTGTTAAAGTTAGTTTAGGTGGTGTGCGAGATGAATCTGAAATTCGAGGTCATCGTAAAACTTATGTTGGAGCTATGCCCGGACGTATTATTAAGGGTATGAAAAAGGCTGGCGTTATCAATCCTTTATTCCTATTAGATGAAATTGATAAAATGACATCTGATCAACGAGGAGATCCTGCTGCCGCAATGCTTGAAGTATTAGATCCTGAACAAAATAAAAATTTTTCAGATAATTACATTGAAGAAGAATATGATTTGAGCAAAGTGATGTTTATGGCAACAGCTAATTATTATCAACAAATTCCTTATGCTTTGATTGATCGTTTAGAAGTAATTGAACTATCGAGTTATACAGCAATTGAAAAACGTGAAATAGCAAAATCACATCTATTAAAAAGAATTTTTATGGATGCTAAATTAAATGAAAATGAACTTATTTTTACTGATGATGCTTTAGATTTTATTATTAATCATTATACTAAAGAAGCTGGAGTACGAGAATTAGATCGTCAATTAGGTCATATTGTACGCAAGTACATTGTTGAAACTTATAAGAATAAAAATAATCAATCACCTTTGAATTTAAAAGTTGATGAAGCCATGATTATTAAATATTTAGGTAAAATTAAGTTTGATTTTAATAAAAAAGAAGAGACAACAATTCCAGGAATTGTTAATGGAATGGCTTATACAGCGGCTGGTGGCGATTTATTGCCTATTGAAGTTAATCATTCAACCAATGGAAAAGGTGGAAATGTAACTATTACTGGAAATCTTGAAAAAACAATGAATGAATCTGTATCTGTTGCTTTAGGTTTTGTTAAAGCAAATGCAGATAAATATGGCATTGATACTAAAAAAGTTTCTTTTAAAGAAATTGATATTCATGTTCATGTTCCAAGCGGAGGAATTCCTAAAGATGGACCGTCTGCTGGAATTGCGATTACAACAGCAATTATTAGTTCATTAAGTCAAAGACCAGTGCGTACAACACTATCAATGACAGGAGAAATTATGCTACGTGGTAATGTTGGAATTATTGGTGGTGTTAAAGAAAAAGTTATTTCAGCATATCGTGCTGGAGTTCGTGAAATTATTTTACCAATTGATGACGAACGTTACTTAGAAGATGTTCCAAAGTATATATTAGATGATATTAAAATTCATTTGGTAAAACACTATGATGAAGTTTATAATATTGTTTTTGGAGAAAAATAAGAAATATTAAAAAATAAACACTGAAGTGTTTATTTTTTAATTATGTTATAATTAAAATTAAAATATGAGCGATGAGGATATTTAGATGTCAACAAAACAAAATGAACCATTATTTGTAAATCTAGAGGATTTAAAACAAAAAGTTAAATTATCATTTACTGAAGAATTCTCATTTTCGTATGCACTTTCTGAACTTGAAGCAGGAATTTTTGAAAGTCGTAATTTAAAAGGTGCAGATGCTGGTGATCCTGAAGAAATTTTATTAAATGTGGTTTTAGATGTTAGTAAGAAAAAACGTTCTCGAAATGAAATTAAATTTAATAAACTTCAAAATTATTTTATTCATATGAATTTACGTGAAGAACACTTTAGTGAAATTATTGATGTTCTAGAAGCTATTGGAATTCGTGTGCCTGATTATGATTTGGTGATGCAATCAAAATCAAAGACAAACACCAAAAAAAAGGATGAATATGGTATTGATGATACTTTAGAAATTAGCACATCAAAAATTGGTTTTTCATCAACAACAACCGAAAAAGTTGATGATGGTATTAAAGCTTATTTAGGAGTACTTGGAGAATCAAAAATGTTACGCTCTGATGAGGAAACTGAATATGCTAAAATGGTTATTAGTGACGATCCATCTCTAGTTAAAATTGGTAAAAATCAACTTTATACATCAAATATGCGTTTAGTTACTTCTATTGCTAAAAAATATTTAAATCGTGGATTAGACTTAGAAGATTTAATTCAAGAAGGGTCATCCGGTTTATTAAAAGCAATTGATAAATTTGATCATGAAAAAGGACATAAATTTAGTACATATGCAACATGATGAATTCGCCAATCAATTACGCGCGCAATTGCTGATCAAGCTCGACAAATTCGAATTCCTGTTCATATGGTTGAAACAATTAACAAATTAACTAAAGCCGAGCGAAATTTAATTCAAGAATTAGGAAGGGATCCAACGGCTGAAGAAATTGCGCAAGCTATGAACAAAGTTTCACAAGCAAAAAATCAAAAAGAACAGTTAATCACTGCACAAAAAGTTGTTGAGATTAAAAAATTAAATGTTGACCCAGTTTCATTAGATAAACAAATTGGTCATGATGAAGAATCACAATTTTCAGATTTCATTTCTGATGATGAAATTATTTCTCCAGAAAAATATACTGAAAAAAAAGCATTAAATGATCAGATTAATGAAATGTTTGAAAAAGTTTTAAACGATAATGAACAACGTGTTATTAAAATGCGGTATGGTTTATTACCCTTCGAACGTCCTTATACACTTGAAGAAGTTGGTGAATATTTAGGAGTTACACGCGAACGTGCACGTCAAATTGAATCAAAAGCAATTCGTAAATTAAAACATCCATCAAAAACCGCAAAACTACGTTCATTTATTGGTGAATCCGAAAACTAGAATTGCTTTTATTGCTGATTTAATTAATGACGCTCAAAATGTTGTCGATGTTGGTAGTGATCACGCATATTTAGCTAAAATCTTATTGGTTAACAATAAAGCACAACATGTTACTAATATAGAAGTTAATCAAGGTCCATTAGAAAACGGAATCAATAATTTGACTAAAAATAATCTTTTAAAACGAACTACTAATATTTTGAATGATGGTTTCAAGGGATTAATTTTGGAACAAACATTTGATTATTGTGTTATTGCAGGGATGGGAGCAACAAGTATAATAGAAATTTTAGAACAGAATAAAAATCAAATTAAAAATTATATTTTACAACCAAATACTCAATCATATAAAATACGTAAATATCTAAATAATCACTCATATCAAATTAAAGTTGAACACATTTTTGTTGAAAAAAAAATTTTTTATGAAATAATCATTTGTTCTAAAACTATTAATGTACCAAAATTAATAGAAAAAGATTATTATATAAGTAGCCAGATGCATAAGGATTCATTGAATTTATATTTTAAATTTTTAAAGAGACGTTATGAATACTTAAAAGCTTTGGATATTTCGCTAGTTAGTGAAAATATAGTTAAAGAATATGAATATATAAAGGAATTTATTAATGAAAAAAATGGATATTAAAGCACAAGATATTTTGAATTTTTTAACTAAAAAATATGACTTATCAAAAGCTGAAGCTTGAGATAAAAATGGTTTATTTTTTGATGAACAACAAACAATTAATAATGTACAAATAGCATTAGATATCACAGATGATGTTGTTAATGATGCAATATTAAATAATGCTAATTTAATTATTAGTCATCATCCATTATTTACAAATCAAGATTCAAATGATGAAGTAAATTATTTTGTTAATATCGATTTAATTGAAAAAATTAAAAAAAATAAAATCAGCTTAATTCATTTACATACAGCATTTGATGCATCAGCAAATGGAATGAGCATGCAAATGGCTAAACGTTTAGGCTTATTGAATCTTAAGCAAGATGAACAGAATCCATATCTTGTTGTAGGAGAATTAAAATTAGGTGTTAGTGTTGATTACATTAGTCGGATTATTAAACAAAAATTTTTATCACCTATTATTAAATATAACAACGTTTTTAGACTAGAAACAAATCTTAAAAAAATTGGTATTATAGGAGGTAGTGGTTATAAATTTGCTGATGACGCATTTAATCGTTATCAACTAGATATGTTAATTACAAGTGATTTAAAATATCATAATTGATTAGATGCACAAGCTAAAAAACAAAATATTATTGATATGAACCATTTGTCTGAATCAATTTTTATAGATGTAATTTATGATGAATTAACAAAATTTTATGGAAATGATGCAAATTTAAATAAATCTTTATCAATTATAAAAATTAACTATATTTAATTAAAAAAAGCCTTTAGGGCCTTTTTTAATTAAATTTTTAAATCAAGATATGCAAGTAATTCAATAATTGCTTTTTTACGATATGCATAATATGTTGAATAACTATAAGGTAATTCACAAATTCTTTTATTTTGAATATAAATTTCTTTAATAATTTGAGCACTAGTTTTATCTAATGCTTCTAGAACTTGCTCAACATATTCAACAAAATGCTCCCATTTTAAATATTTTTGATCATCTTTTGGATCATAATCTTTTAATTGACGATATAGTTCTCGATTTTTGCATTGAAATTTAGCAAATAAATATTCTTTAAAAAATTTTTTTACCTTAGCCATATCTATTTTACTAATACACATAAAACCTCCATCTTTTTTAATAAAAATAAAGCAAGTATAATTAAATTAAAATATATTTTTTCAGTTTAAGAATATCAAAAATGTACAGAAAATATTTATTTTTTTATATAAAATTTTAGAAATTTTTTCTAAATTTATTTAATATTTGAACTTTAAATATAAAAATAATTTATATTTACATGGAACAAAAAAAGATGATAGCATTTTAAATGTGAAATCATCTTTTTTAGTAAATGTTAATATCTTGAGTTTGTTGACTTTGATCAATTTCTTTATTATTAATGTTAATTAAATTAGTTTTTTTATTTAAACAACCATTTTGGTATTTTGATTTTAGTGACTCTGCTATTTCTTTTTCTATAATGATTAAATCTAAATTATCAAAATCTTGTTTAATTACTTTTTGTAATTCAAAAATTTTTTCATCACTATCCATATCAATAACCATAATGATGTTTAATTCTGCCAAACCAGAATAAATATAATTCATTATTCTCATTAAATTATAATCAGCATTCATATTAAAAACAAAACGATGGTTATATTCTTTGATCCCTTCAATAAATAATACTTTACGTTTTAGTATAAATTTGAATGAATTAATTAAATTCATCCTTGCGATCAAATAATCTTCTAAGCTCATTTTATTAGTTCTAGGTCTAATTTTTTTAATCATGTATATATATAAACAACTAAAAAATAAAAAAAATAGGACTAATAAAATCAATACAACTACACTAGGACTTGAAAAATAAGCTTTTCAAACTTTTGGAATTAATTCTCATTGATCGACATTTAAGATTGATGATCCACCAGTTAATCCATTAATATTAGAAGGAGATAAATTTTTCATAATAATCTGTCCATCAATAATTAAATCTCCTTTAAATTGACCACGACTTAATGTAATTGATTTGATAACACAGTCAATAATTGGCCTTGCAACACCAGCGAGAATACATACAATTAATGCAACGATACAAAATAAAAAAAAGATTTCGATTAATCATGAACGTAAAGAACGTTTTGCATGTGAAATTTCAGGATTTAATTTATAATTTGTAGTTTGAAATCATCATTCCATGAAATAAAATAGAATTTTACTTTTTTTCTTAATATGAGCATCAAAGCTTTCACGCACAATTTTTAAAAAACGATCATTACTATAAATCGTTCCACTATCATGCAAAAAACGAGTGTCAAAACTGCGCTTTTTACGAAATGATTTATTTACAATTAAAATTGTTTTCAATAAATATTTTCCTTTATCTTAATTAATACTATATAAACTTTATTTATTAATATTAACAAATTATTATTAATAATTTATTCTTATTACTGATAAAATAATAACATTATGAGTGCTATTAGTAAAAATATTATTATCATTAACAAACCAATAAAATGAACTTCTAATGATGTTGTTCAAAAGGTTAAACGGGTTATTGGTGCTAAAAAAGTTGGACATGCTGGAACTTTAGATCCTAATGCTTCAGGTGTTTTAGTATTGGGAATTAATGAAGGAACAAAACTATTAACAAAATTAATACTAGATAATAAATCATATATTGCTGAAATTAAATTTGGAACATCAACAAATACTTATGATGCAGCAGGTGAAATTGTTTCATCTACAAACCGAATGGTTACATTAACTGAGGTTACTAAAATAGTTAAAGATTTTTATAAAAATGATTATTGACAAAAACCCCCACAATTTAGCGCTTTAAAAATCAACGGGCAAAAAGCTTATGTTTTAGCACGTCAAAAAGTTGATTTTGAAATAGCACCACGATTAGTTAAAATATTTAAATATCAAATTATGGATTTCAATTATGAAAAACAAATTTTAAAAATTTCTTTACATGTTTCTAAAGGTTTTTATGTTCGTTCTTTTGCTGTTGATTTAGCTACTAAAATTAATAATCTAGCTCATTTATTGACATTAATAAGGACGCAAAGTGGACCTTTTGAGATTAAAGATGCAATTGAAATTGAACAAGTCTATGATTATTGAAATAACATCAACAAATATTTATAAAATTAAGCAACAATTCGTCATTAATGAATTAATTATTGGTTTTTTTGATGGAATTCATTTAGGTCATATGAATTTATTATCAGATCCTAATAACCAAACTATTTTAACTTTTAAAAATATCCCACGTAAAATAAAAAAATTATATGATTTTAATGAGCGAATTCAACAATTAGAAGATTTAGGATTTAAAAGGATTTTTATTTATGATATTGATCAAAACAATTTAAGTGGGGAAGAATTTATTGATCAAATTTTAAAGCCACTAACTCCAAAAAAAATTATTGTTGGTGCTAATTTTACTTATGGCAATAATTTTTGTAATGCATCTAGTCTAAAACAATATTTTAATGTTGAAATTAAAATTATTACTAATGATGTTAGTACAACTAAAATTAAAGAATTAATTATAAATAAACAGGTTGAAATAGCTAATAAATTATTAATTAAACCATATTATCGTGTGGGAAATGTTGTACGTGGCGATCAAATAGCTCGTAATATTGGTTTTAATACTGCTAATATTTTATGTGATAATAATTTAATTGATATTGCTGAAGGTGTTTACAAAGCACAAGTAATTTTTAATAATAAAAAGTATGATAGTGTAGTTTATTTAGGAATCCCTAAAACAATTAATACTCGCTCTTTTTCAATGATTGAAGCACATATTTTAGACTTTAATCAAAATATTTATGACGAAAGAATTAAGATTGTTTTTTTGAAATATTTAGCTCCTAATTTAAAATTTAATAATATAGATGAATTAATCACTGCAATTAAAAATTATATTAAATTGGTTCTTGATAAAACAAATTAGGTATATAAACCAATAAATAATTTTTTATAGTAGTAAAATCTTAATGGCTATTATAAAAAAAACATAAACTTTCATGGTTTATTTTTTGTTTAAAGTAGTTGTATATTTAATTATTATAAATAGAGTAAGGACTAATCATTTTATGAAGATGAAAGCTAAGAAATTTTTAATTACAGGATTATTAGGTGTAGTTAGTTTAGCAACTATTACCACAGTAGCTACAGCTTGTACAAATGGCAATAATCAAAAGGCTAATACAGTAAATAATAAGTCTGATTTAAAAACAAATCCAAATATTAATTTAACTCAACAAGATGTAGAAAATTTGGAAAAACAAAGACAACAATGAAGTGAAGATTTAGATGTTTATTTTAATGGTGGGTTAAGTAAAAGTGGCAAAAATTTTGACCGTATAAATACATTATCATCAAATGCAACGGAATGATTTAAGAATCATCAAAAATTAGCGGCAACACGTGATTCTGGATCATTGGTACAAGATGATGCAGCTTATTCATTTGGAATTGCACCCGATTATGTTCATTATAAATGAGTTTCAAAAGATGGTGGCGACGTTTCTCCATCATATTTAAAACCATATTGAAATAAAAATTTAACTGAAGGTAGAAACTTTTCAAAATTAGACCCAAAGACTTTGGATGATAATGGAATCGGTGTTTTATTAATATCTGATCACCATTATGGTAAATGAAATGATAATTTTTTAAGCAAAAAAACTGTTGGTGGATTAATTATGCAATCACGAGTTTCTGGTTTGCCATCACACTATCCTGCTGTTCTAACACCAAAATTTTTATTTGATCCTAATTTAAATCCAAATTTAAAAAAATATGCTTCTGCTAATTATGCGTTACCTAATTATTACTCTGACCCACTAGATGGGATTATTTTAACAGGAAAAACTTTAGATCGTATTTATGATGCTAAAAAGTTTTCTAATGTTTATAATGCACATGTAGCTGGCAAAACACATTTTGAGACATTCACAGATTTTGCAAAGGCAATGGTTGATGAAACGCGTCGTGGAATTTCACAATGATCTTTAAAAAATGATAAATGAAAAGATAAAACAGTTTTAATGGTTATGCCTAACTTTACTCCAACAGCTAAAATGGTAGATGTTAATTTTAAACCAGAAGACTTAGAATTCTTGAGTAATGTTTGCATTAATGAACCTATGTATTGTCCAACAATATATAGTGATCCAAATGATAAATATTTACCTGGATTAGGTGCAAAATTCCCTATTCCAGTAAATCATATTTCACAAGTGCAAAATTATATTGATGATTATGGACAAATTGGTGGAAAAGTATTAAATGGTACTGGTAATCCAGAAGCATCAAAACAAGTTGGCCCAACTTTAGGTGATGCTTTTAAAGATACAAGTGACGTTGTAGTTTTCTGTTATAACGAATACGGTTTATTAAATTACAAACCCGGAACTGAAGAAGGCGAAGCTTTAGTACAACAATTTGAAAAGAATTTAACAAATTATGTTAATGGTTTAACAAAAGAAACAAAAAATCAATTTGTGCCAACAAAAGTTTTAAAAGAAAAACCAGTCGTGGGTAAGAATTTCTTTATTGAACGTAAAGGTAAGTTCTATGATGCATGTTATGGTTTTGCTGGTCAAGATTTAGTAGTTAATACATTAAATAAATGAACAAGGGGAGCTAACGCTCAAAATATAGATTTAGGGTATCCTATTTTTAATAAAAATACAGTTAAACACATTAGAGCATTTAAGGATTCTTTAGGTGTTAAAGTTTTAGACAAACAAAAATAGAGAAATAAATAGTTATGCAAATAAAACAAGTAAATATTAATAAAAAAGATCTTTCTATTTATAAAAAACTCATTGAAGCAAAAAAATTTGTTAGTACACAAATTCGTCGTCCTTATATGATAACGATTATTGTATTAACATTTATTATCTTAGCTGTTGGTATGTTTTTTATGAATGTTTTTTATGAAAAATCTACATATTTTGATGCGAATTATAATACTCATGTAACCTATTTTCGAACTTGAGCTAAAGTAGTAGCTGATGATAAAAGTATTTTATTGTATTGGTATCCACCTATCGTTAAATTATTTGTAGCAATTTCTATGCCGGTTGCTGGATATGCCATTCAGATTACAACTCAGAATCGTTTATCATCACCTTCAACATTAGGATACATTCCAGTTTCAATTTTGGCTTATGTAGCAATGTTGATGATTGATCAAGGTAAAAGCTGATTAGTATATGTTTTTGGGTTTATATTTTCATCATTTATCATTTTAGTTAATTATATTTTACAACGACAAAAATCTAGTAATCGTTCATTTAAACCAGTTTTAATTGGATTTGCTATATCTGCAACAATTACAGCGGTAGGTTTAGTAATTGCTGTTTCACGTCCAAATATTTTAAATCGAGTGACAATTTGAACTGGTGAATTACCAAATGTTTATGAGTGATTAAAATTATATATTTCAATGCCTTTAATTTTGATTTGTTTATTTGCTTTTTTAGTATTATCACCAAAATTAAAAATTATGCAACGCGATTTTGCTTTGGCAAAATCTTTAGGAATCAAAGTTAATTTAATTTTTTGAGTCGTGACAGTTTTAACAGCAATTGTAACAATTGCAACTGTTAATATTACAAGTCCCATGATTCTATTAGGTTTAATTATTCCAAATATAGTTAGGGCAACATTTAATAAACATGAACCATTATTTGTATTTTTTGTATCTATTGTATTTTCATTAGCATTGTTAGAAGTTTCATTATTTTTATCACTAAATTATCGTTTTGGTCCTAACTTTTTAATGGCTATTGTTAGTGCATTTGTGTTAATTTTTATTATGCGAAAACACGGATAAATAATATGAAAAATCCATCACGATTTATATTTATAATAAAAAATAATATTTTAAATACCATTAACAATGCATCATTTATTGAAAATGGAAATTTCAAGAAAAAATTTCGGGTTTATGCACGCAAGCAACATTTAGCAGCTTGAGTTATTAGTATTGTTACAATTCTTTTTTTATCGTTATTAGTTATGTTTATTAAAATTAATAACCAAGGTCAATTATTAAATAATCGGACTCCTTTAGATTTGTTTAAAGTAAATTATGAAACAATCTTACAAATTTGAATTACAGGAGCATCATTAGGAGCATCAGCTTATATGTTCCAACGGATTACTAAAAATCGATTAGTTGATACATCAACTCTTGGGATAGGTAATGTTTGTTTGATTGGGTTATTTTTTTTAGCAATATCAATTAATTTTGAAAATTATGGTTCTCAAAAACTTTTTGAAAATTTATTACCTTTTATTTTTATAATATCAGGAGTATGTGCCGGATTAATTTTGTATTGATTTTCAAAAAAACGAACCGGTTTTAGCCATACAAAGTTAATTGTCTCTGGTGTATTCATTAATTTTATTGCTATTGCTTTATCAATTAGCTTAAAAGACAATTTAACTCTAGTTGCATCAAATTATATTGACGATCGTTTGTTAGGTAATTTTTCAAACCGTAATAGTACTGAAAAATATTTAAGTTATGCTGTTTTTTTATTTTTAATGATATGATGCTTTTTGCGTTCTGCTAAATTTAAAGTTGTTATTACAGATACAATGATTGCTGAACAATTAGGATTAAAAGTAAAATTATTGAATTTAGAAATGATTTTTATCTCATCTTGTTTAACAGCTGTTTCATATATTATGGGAGGAAATGTATTATTTTTAGGAATTGCTGCAGCAAATTTAGGGTATGCGGTTTTTGGTAATCGCTTTAGTTCATCAATAATTTTTTCAAGCTTCATCACCATTATCTTTTTAATTTTTGGTCAATTTATTTTAGATAATATCGTTCAAAATTTAACTAGTTTGGTATTTGACGCCCCTATTGTAACTCCTTTATTAGTAGCTCCAATATTTACATTTATTATCTTATTTAAAAATAATATTTAAGCACAATCTTAGTAGTGAACAAGCCATATTGTTCACTATTTTTTTTTTTTTTTGGGTGGTAAATGGAAAAAAATATATTTATTTTTGTGTATTAAAATTAAAGGTATTAATAATTTTTTTAAATAAAAAATAAAGAAAGAATATTGTTATGAAATATAAAAAAATTTGAATTACTTCAATAGCTTCTATTGCTTTTATAACAACTATTGTAAGTACAACTACAGCTTGTAGTAAAGTTAATAATGAAGTTAAGTCTTCAAATGACATTTTTAAACAAATATTACCAACTAAAGAAGAACTTACAAATTTAATTAAAAGACGTAAGGATTGAGCTAATGATTTACAAGTTTATTTTGAGGGTGGAAAGTCTGCTTCAGGAAAAGAATTTGAGCGAATTCAAACTTTAGCAACAAATGCAAGTATATATTATCAAAAGAACCAAAAAATTGCTATGACGCGTGATTCTGGCTCATTATGTCAAGATGATGCCGCATATTCATTTGGAATTGCACCAGATATTTCTAATTATCGTTGAAAAGCAGGTGATGTAGAAGAAGTTGTACCACATTATTTATCTTACCTTTATAATCCTAAATTAACTAAAGGTATGGAACTTAAAGGTGTTAAAGCAGAAACATTAGCTGCTGAGAATGTAGGTACTTTATTTATTGCAGATTTTAAATTTGGAAATTATAAAACTAATTTTTTAGATAAAAATAAAATAGGTGGAATTGTTATGCAGTCACGATCATCAGGTTTGCCTTCAAAAACACCAGCTTTATTCATGCCTAATTGGTTATTTGGTAAAAATAACCCTTATTTAGAGACTGACGTTAACGCTTCAGCTGGAATTACAGATTTTTTTGTTGATCCATATGATGGCTTAATCTTTACAGGTAAAACCTTAGATCGCATTTATGATGCAAAAAAATTTGATAATGTTAATAAAGCGGTTATTGATGGTAAAAGCAATTTTCAAACATTTACAGATTATGCAAAAGCAATTGTTAGTGTTGTACGAAAGAATGTTTCGAATTGAGCTAAACAACATAGTTATTGAAAAAATAAAACTGTTGTTATGACAATGCCAAACGTAATGAAAGGAGCACGAATTATTGATCCTAATTTTAGTAAAGATGATTTACTATTCTTAGGTAATATTTTTATTCCACAACCTGTTTATTTTCCAATTTTATATGCAGACCAAAATGATGAATATACACCTGGATTAGGAGCTAAATTTCCTATTCCTAAAAAAGATATAAATGAAGTTCAACGCTATGTAGATAATTGAGGTTGAATAGGTGGAGCAATTTTAAGTGATGCTACTAATCCTGATGCTGCAAAACGTGTTGGTCCAACATTGGGTGAAGCTTTTGAAGGAACGGTTGATAAAGTAATTTATTCATATAATGAATATTTAATTAAAGGATATAAACCAGGAACAGCAGAAGGTGAAGCTATAATTAAAAAATTCGAAGCTAATTTAGCAAAATATGTAAATAGTTTAGATATAAATACAAAAAATAGTTTTAATCCTACAAGGATTTTAAAAGAAAAGCCAGTGGTAGGTAAAAACTTTTTTATCGAAAGAAAAGGTAATATTTACGATGCTAATTATGGATTTATAGGTCAAAAAACTATGGTTAATATTTTAAATCGTTGAATGAATGGTGAAAATAGTCCAGAAGTTGATTTGGGTATTCCTAATTTTACTAAGGATAATGTTAAACATTTACGTGCTTTTAAAGATGAATTAAATGTTAAAAATACTGATGAATAATAAAAATTTTACGCATTGGAAGTTTTTATGCATAAATTTTTTAAATTTATTAATTAATCATTTAAACTTAAAAAAGGAATTACTAAAAATATATGAAGTTGAAGTTTAAAAAAATCTTATTATCTATATCAACTAGTTTAATAATTTTATCATCAATTATTACAATTGCTGCATGTAGCAATCAAGTAAAATCTAAAACAAATTTTTCAAAAACAACACCAACTTTAGAAGAATTGACTGAGCTTAAAAAAAGAGAAGAAGCATGAAAAGCTGATTTAGAAGTTTATTTTGAAGGTGGAGTAAGTAAGTCAGGAAAAAAATTTAATCGAATTGAAACTTTATCATCAAAAGCTAGTTCTTATTATCAAAAAAACCAAAAAATTGCGGTTACTAATGATTCTAGTTCGTTATGTCAAGATGATGCACTATATGCATTTGGAATCGCACCTGATTATTCTGGCTTTCGTTGAAAAACAAGCGAACTTGAAGAAGTACATCCTCATTATTTAAATTATTTATACAACTCTAAACTAACAAAGGGAATGAATTTCACAGGTAAAGGAGCATTACCAGAGAATTTTGCTAAATTAAATGTGGGTACATTATTTATTGCTGATTTTAAATTCAATAAGTATAAAGAAAATTTTTTAGATAAAAATGAAATTGGTGGTGTAGCAATGCAATCACGATCATCAGGTTTGCCTTCAAAAACACCAGCCTTATTCATGCCTAGCTGGTTGTTTGGTAAAAATAATCCTTATTTAGAAACTGATGTTAATGCTTCAGCTGGAATTACAGATTTTTTTGTTGATCCATATGATGGCTTAATCTTTACAGGTAAAACCTTAGATCGCATTTATGATGCAAAAAAATTTGATAATGTTAATAAAGCGGTTATTGATGGTAAAAGCAATTTTCAAACATTTACAGATTATGCTAATGTTGCTGTAAAAGCTGTTCGAAAAAGAGTTTCACAATGAGCAAAACAAAATAATAAATGAAAAGATAAAACAACGGTTATGATTAGTCCTGATGTAATGCCAAATGGTCGAATTGTAGATCCAAACATTACTAAAGAAGATTTATTACATTTAAGTAATTTTTTTATTACCCAACCCGTTTATTTACCAATTTTATATGCTGATCAAAATCATCCTTATACACCTGGAATGGGTTGTAAATTCCCTATTCCTAAAAAACACTTAGAAGATGTACAAAAATATATTGATAATTGAGGTTGAATAGGCGGTGCAATATTATCATCTAGTGCAGAAAATCCTGATGCTGCAAAACGTGTTGGTCCAACATTGGGTGAAGCTTTTGAAGGAACGGTTGATAAAGTAATTTATTCATATAATGAATATTTAATTAAAGGATATAAACCAGGAACAGCAGAAGGAGAAGCTGTAATTAAAAAATTCGAAGCTAATTTAGCAAAATATGTAAATAGTTTAGATATAAATACAAAAAATAGTTTTAATCCTACAAGGATTTTAAAAGAAAAGCCAGTTGTTGGTAAAAATTTCTTTATTGAACGTGAAGGAACATTCTGCGATGGTTGTTATGGTTTTATGGGTCAAAAAACAATTGTTAATATTTTAAATCGTTGAATGAATGGTGAAAATAGTCCAGAAGTTGATTTGGGTACTCCTAATTTTACTAAGGATAATGTTAAACATTTACGTGCTTTTAGAGATGAATTAAATGTTAAAAATACTGATGAATAATCCTTCGTAATTATAAAAAATGTGAATTATTTCTTTATATTTATAAGAAAGCGTTCACATTTTATTTATTATTTTTAGAGTTTATCTAAAAATTTAATTCTTACAAAAAGAATTAAAGTAGAATATATATTAGTTTTATAAAAATAAGGATTAATTAATGAAAAATAAGTATTTTAGAAAAAATAAATTTTGGTTATTAATACCAATAAGTTTTGTAAGTCTTGGAAGTATTACATTAGTTGCTACTGCTTGTGTAAAGAAAAATTTTTATCCTAATACATTTGCAGATGATCAGATTTATATCACTAAGAATAATGAAAAAACTGTTAAGTTTCGTATTAGTCGTAATGATGAAGAAAATAAAAAGTATTTTAAAGATGATCTTAAATGAAATACTTTCATTAATAAACTTAAAAAAACTTATATTAATGTTGAAACTGTTATTCCAAAAGAAAACGCAAAACAAAATATTAAGCAACAAGATTTATGCATGCGCGCATTACCTGTACAAGTTTTAAGTAATAATAAATATGTTGATATTTACGTAAAGATTCCTGTTTTATTAGCTAATACTAAAATGTTAGTTGTTGGTGATGATTTACTAAAATCATTTTATTTTGATACAGATAACTTAATAATGAATGCTAAACATTTTCAACCAATTCCTATCAAAATGCTTTAGTTTGTTAATAAATAAAAACCTCTTTTTAAAGAAGGAGGTTTTTATTTATTAATGATTATTCCTTTGATTGTTGTCATTGATAAAATTGCATCAACAATACCTTGAACACCAAATCCAGAATCTTTAACACCAAAAAAAGGTAAAATATCTGGACCACGTGAACTTGATTTATTAATGTTAATTGTTCCTGATTCAATTTGTAAAGCTAATTGTTCAATACTTGCATAATTTGTTGTAAAAATACAAGCTTGTAAACCATATTGTGATTGATTAATTAAATCAATAGCTTCTTGTATACTATTATAAGTTATAATTGGTAAAATAGGACCGAATGGTTCTTCTCAAGCTACGCGCATTTCTTTTGTAACATTATCAATTACTAAAGGATGCAAAAGGTTATTTTTTTCATTATAAACGATTTTTTGGTGTACTATTGCTCCTTTTTTGATTGCATCCTCAACTAATGATAAGTTATATTTTAATGAATTAGAATTAATTAATGGAGTAATTATGGGATTTTGTTGTGGTAAACCGACTGTTAAAGCGTCAACTTTTTTGTTAATTAAATTAACTAATAAATCATGATTTTTATGCGAAACAAATACTCGTTTGATTGCAGTACATCTTTGCCCGCTAAAGCCATAAGCACCTTTAACTATTTCATTAGCAGCTAGTTCAAAATCCGCATCATCTAAAACAAGGGCTGGATCTTTTCCTCCTAATTCTAAAACTAAAGAAATCTTTGATGTTATTTCAGCAATATGATTGCCTACTTTAGGTCCGCCCGTAAAGCTAATCGCTTTAACATATTTATTAGTAACTAGTAGATCACCTGTTATACGTGCTTCAGTTGTTAAGCAGTTAACAACTCCTTTTGGAAAACCTACTTCATGAACTAATTCACTAATTCGAATACCAATTAATGAACCTTGTGTTGATGGTTTATAAACTAAACTATTACCAGAAACTAATGCTGGTGCTAATTTTGAAATCAATAAGTTAATAGGATAATTAAAAGGACAAATTGCTAAAACAACACCAACTGGAATACGATAATATGTTGCCACTTTGTTTTTAACATGGTGAACTGTTTCATCAAAAATAATTGGTTTTTGCATTAATTTTTGATACTCAAAAACTGTTTCGCGTAAATAATCAGCACTTCGTTCAACTTCAATTAGGCTATCTTTTAATCCTTTTGCAATTTCAGTACTAATAATTTGTGCTAATTCTTGTTTATGTTCATCTAGTTTATCGGCTAATTTTAAAAGTAGATCACAACGATATTTAATTGGTGTGTCCTTAAATTTTAGATATGCTATATGAGCATTTTCAAAAATAGTATTAATTTCATTTTCATTATGAATGTTAGGAACATAAGCAATAATTTGATTATTAGATGGATTATAAACTGGTAGTTTTTCTTTAGCATCAACAAATGCTCCATTAATTAATGTTTTATAGTTCAAATTAAAAACCTCCTTTATTATTTAAATTAAATTATAGTAATTTAATCCCTTTTTTTAACAATTCATCTTTATATTCATTTGGTCAAACTGAAACTTGTACCTCACCAATGTGTTTTTTGTTTAATAAAAACATACATAAACGACTTTGACCGATTCCCCCACCAATTGTTTGGGGTAGTTGATTATTTAAAATCATTTGATGATAAAAATTATTTTCTTGATCATTTTTTAAATTAGCAAAATTTGTTTGCTTAATAAAATCTTGTTTGCTAACACGAATTCCCATTGATGATAATTCAATGGCTTGATCATTTAATTTATGATAAACAATTAAATCTCCATTTAAATTTCAATTATCATATTCTGGAGAACGTATTGATTGAATATAACCTGATTTTAGTGGATATCCAATTTGGTATATAAAAATTGCTTTATGAATTTTTGCAAACTCATATTCACGTCGAGATGGTGATAAATGTGGATATAAATCTTCTAATTCTTGTGAACTAATAAAAGTAATACTATCTGGTAAAATAATTTGTTTTGGATTATATAATTGATCAATTTCTAATTGAACAATTCTAATTGTTGAATAAATTTTATTAACGATTGATTTTAAAAAATCTAAGTTACAATCTTGGTTATTAATTAAAATTTCTCAATCTCACTGATCAACATAAATGCTATGAATTTCATCGATGTCATCATCTGCACGAATTGCATTCATATCAGTATACAAACCTTCATATAAACTAAAACCATAATCTAATAAAGCTAAACGTTTTCATTTTGCTAGTGATTGAACAATTTCAAGTGTTTTATCTAATTTTTTAGCATAAAAACTTACTGCTTTTTGTTTATGGTCTAAATGATCATTTAGACCTGATTGTCCTTCAACAAATAATGGTGCTGTTACACGTGAAAGATTTAAATTTTTTGCAAAATGTTTTTGAAAAGAATTTTTAATCTCTACAATTGCTTTTTGTGTTTGATTAATTTTAGCTTTTTGTAATTGATCCACGTTTTTTAACTCCTTTGTAAAAATTAATGTAGTAAATAATACCACTGATTACAGATAATGATGTTGCAAAAAATAAAGGAATATTAAATAAATAAACGTTTTTTCATGATGAGGTTAAGCTTAGTAAAAATAAAATAAAGCAAATACTAATAAATAGTAGAATGGATTTAATTTTGCCAAAAATATTTGCTGGAATAATAATTTTCTTACTTGAAGCAAACATTCGTAAACCATCAATAAAAATATCTCGTAAGATATTAATAATTGTTAAATAAGCTAGTGCTGTATGATCTAGTGTTAAACAAATTAAAACACCATTAACAAGGATTTTATCAGAAATAGGATCTAAGATTTTCCCTAAATTTGAAACTAAATTATATTTACGAGCTATATATCCATCTAAGAAATCAGAAAAAGCAGCAATAATAAAAATAATTGTTGCACTTAAACGCAATGCACTAATATTGGCATCTAAAACTTCATAGACAATATTTAAATTTTTTGTGTAAAAATCAACTAATAATAAGATGATGCAAATAAGTGCTAAAAAAATTCTAAAGATAGTGATAATATTAGGAATGTTTCTAAAAAAAGGTGATGATGAGATGTTTTTTTTAAAATTCAATTTGGCCATGACTTCGTGGGAATGGGATTGTATCTTTAATATTATTAACTCCTGTTACATACATCACTAAACGCTCAAAACCAATTCCAAAACCTGATGACATATAATATCCGAAACGACGTAAATCTAAATATCATTGTAAACTTTCAATTGGCATTTTTAATTCTTGACATCGTTTTAATAGTTTCTCATAACTATCTTCACGTTGTGATCCACCCACTAATTCGCCAACGCCTGGAATTAATAAATCTGTTGAAGCTACAGTTTGTTGATCATCGTTTAATTTCATATAAAATGCTTTAATATCCTTTGGATAATTTTGTAAGAACACAGGACCTTGATGATATGTTTCACACATGTATCTTTCGTGCTCTGATCCTAAATCCATTCCAAAAAAGATTTCATTATTTTCGAATTGATGACCATTTTTAACAGCATCAGCTAGGATTTTAACTGCATCTTTATATTCAATACGTTCAAATTTAGACTCAACAACTTTTTGTAGTTTTTTAATTAAATTTTCATCATTTCTTTGAGCTAAAAATTCTAATTCTTGTTGATTTTTTTCTAAAACAGCCTTAATAACATGTTTAACTAAATCTTCAACAATATCTTGCATACCTTTTAAATCAACAAAAGCCATTTCAGGTTCAATCATTCAAAATTCTGCTAAATGACGATTTGTGTGAGATTTTTCAGCTCTAAAAGTAGGACCAAATGTATAAACATTACCAAAAGCTTGTGCGTATGCTTCAGCTTGTAATTGACCTGTTACAGATAAATGAGTTTGTTTACCAAAAAATTCTTCATTATCAAATTTTTGAATACTAAAAGTTTCGCCAGCTCCTTCAGCATCATTTCCTGTAAACAATGGTGCAGCTAATCAACTATATTCGTTTTGATTCATAAATTCATGAACTGCAAAAGCAAGTGTTGCCCTCACTTTCATAATGGCATGAAATAAATTTGTTCTTGGTCTTAAATGAGCATTTAAACGCAATGTTTCTAAATTTAAATCATTGTTTGATAATAAAAAATCTTCATCACTTTGTTTTAAAATTTGAGCATTTAATACTTCTAGTTCTAATGGTTGTTTAGCTGTTGGAGTTAATTTAATTACACCTTCAATAACAACAGCGGCTCACATTCGTGCTGCAGCTATTTCTTCATAATTGTCAATTTTATCAACACGATATACAGCTTGTAAATTTGTTAAAGAACTACCATCATTTAGAACTAAAAAACCAATTTTTTTTGAATCACGGTTTGAACGAACTCAAGCTTTAATTTGTATCTTTTGGCCTTCAAGTTTTACATAGTCTTGATTAAAAATTTCTTTAATTTTTAATTGCATAATAAAATCATTACCTTTTTTTTCTTTTTTAAATAATATATAAATAAAAAAGCAAAACATCATTGATTAATAAGTTTCGCTTTAAATTAGTTTTTATTGCTCGTTTTTTGCTTCTAGTTTTTGTTGCTTTTCAAGACGCTTTTGTTCACGTTGACGTTTCTTTTCTTCTTGTTGTTCATCAAAACGCTTTTCAGCAGCAACCTTATCTTGTTGAGTTTGTTTTACTAATTCAAAAATCTTTCAACCAGCATCTGACATACCATTATTTTTTAAACGACGATATTTAACGTATTTGCCAGATTTAACAGGTGTTTTTGGTTCTTTTTCTTCTTTAATACTTTCTTGTTTATTAACTTGATTATCTTGGTTAACATAAACAATTTTCTCAACAATTTTTTCGATTGGCTTTTCAACTTCAATAACTTTTTCAATATAAACAGGTTTTTCAACTTCAACAATTTTTGTATTGCTTAGGTTTGTTAAATCATTTAAATCAACACGTAATTTAACAATTTGTGTTTCATGATTTAATGACACTTCTTGTTCATAAACATTATTAGTTTCACCATCATCACTATCATAATTTTCGTGTTCACAATAATGGTTATATTCAATTGTTTTTAATTTTCTTTTTAAATTATCAACTTTATTAGCTAAATCACGAAGCTCTAATAATTCGCTAATTTGTGGATCATATTTTTTATTAGTTGCAGACATTTGTTCCTCCACTAAACGACTTGGACATTTATATTTAAATATAACATTAAAATATTATTAAATATTAATAATTTTAACATAATATAAGGAATTGAAATGTGGTTATGATCATCAAGAATTAATAATTTATGAAATTTATTTATTCTTCATCATTTTCATCATCACTAACTTCTAACAAAAGTTTATTTGGATCAATTTTTCTAATTGTTAATTCATTGATTTTCTTTTTTAAAGTATTTAGTTTTTTGTTAATAATATCTTCAGCACTTTCTTCAATACTTTCTGCTTTTTTAATAATAGCTTTTGAATCATCGATTATTTTTTTAGTTTTATCATTGATGTATTTTAGAGTGTTATCAACAATATCTTTTTTTAATTCATCAAGATTTTCTTCAATTTTTGCACGATCTTCATATCTTATGATTTGTGAATTAATTTTTGCTTTAAGGGTTGCAAAATTTCGAATCATATCAACTAAAGGAATGAAGTATTGTGGCCGTACAGCAAACATATTTTTGTATTCATTAATTTTTTTAATTACAAAATGATCTTCTGGTTCTAATTCAGTTACTAAAATTGCATATTCAGATTTTTGATTAATACGATCTTGATCTAATTTTTTATAGTGAGCACTATTTTTTGTACCTTTTTGATTGTCAAAAAATTCTGTTTTCGCTTCAATTGTCGCACTAAAAATTAATTTTTTATCATCATTTGACATTTCTTTACCAAAATCAAAAAATTCTAATAAAAAGTCAGCTTTTTTACCATCAATTGCTTCATTAATTTTAGTGAATGTCATATCAGGACATGAAAATGAGTAAGTTTCATCAAATTTATTTTTTAATCATTGTTCAAGTTCTTCACCAACAAGTTTAACATTTGATGATTTTTCACGTTTTAATTGTTCAATACTTTCTGTTAATTTATGGATCTCTTTATCTTTTTTACTTTCAAGTTCCTTAATTTCAACAATTTTTTTAGACTCTCAATTTTCTTTAGCAGCCTTCATATTATCTTCATGAGCTTGAATAGCAAATTTTAATTTTTCTATTTCAATATCTAAATCTATTTTATCTTTAATAATTTTTTGATATTCATTACTTTCTTTAAAATTAATAATTGCCATTTTTTCAGCATTATCTAATTTAATTTCTTGTTTAGCAATAGTATTTTTTAACGATTTTGTTTCTTCATCAAATTGGCTTTTTAACTTTAATTCTATATTTTCAATTTCTTTTTTGTAGCTTTGTTCATTACTTTCAATTGTCTTATTTAAAGAATTAATTTTTTCTTGTGCTTTAATTAAATTTTTGTATTCATCACTATCTTTAAAATGAGCAATTGCTTTATTTCCCTCATTTTTTAATTTTTCTTTTAATTCATCACGTTGTTTTTCTAAATCATATCTTTGTTTAACTAACTCATTGTAATCACGATCATTAGCTAAAAAATTATTTCTTCAATTTTGTTCTTCTTCTTCACGAATTTTTTTGATAAATTCATCACGTTGTTTTTCTAAATTTTGATTAAAAGATTCATAAATAGTTGAATTTTCATCTTTGAAAACCAAAATCTCATTGGTATTAATCGGCTCAAGAATTTCAAATTCTAATTTTTCAATATTAATTAATTTAATTTTTTTATTAGCTGTAGTTTTCATAAACGACTCCTTTGTGTTATTTTAGGATCATACTTTTATTATAATGTGTTCTAAAAAATATCATCTTTAAATAAATATTTATTTTTGGTACATTAGTTAATAATTAATGTTTATTCATAATTAAAATCTTAATCCTTAATTTATTAATATAGATTAGTAAAACTCACTTATTTTAAAAACTTTCGTGTTTTTCTTTGCTAAAATTAAAGATAAGTTTTTAAAAATTAAATTGGTGAAATTTATGTTAAATGTTGTAGAAATTATTAGCAAGAAAAAAAATAATATTGAATTAAGTGAACAAGAAATTAAATTTGTTTATGATGGTTTTGTTAATAAGACAATTCCAGATTATCAAATGGCAGCTTTTTTAATGGCTGTTAATTTTTGTGGATATAGTGAAAATGAACAATACTATGCAACTAAAGCAATGGTTGAATCTGGTAAATTATTAGATTTGCGTGTTGAAAATAAAATTGTTGTTGACAAACATTCATCTGGTGGTGTGGGAGATAAAGTTTCAATTATTTTAACTCCTTTACTATCAGCTTTAGGATTATACGTTGGAAAAATGTCTGGTCGAGGATTAGGGCATACTGGTGGTACAGTTGATAAATTAGAATCATTGAATTTAAATTTAGATTTTGATTTAAAAACATACATGAATCAGCTAAAAGATAATGGTTTATTATTAACTGGTCAATCAGATGATATGGTTGTGGCTGATAAATATATTTATGCATTACGAGATGTAACAGCAACAAGTGATGTGTTTGATCTTATGATAGGATCAATTATGGCTAAAAAATTAGCTTTAATTACTGATTATATTTTCTTAGATGTTAAAGTTGGTGAAGGAGCATTTTGTAAAAATGTTGCACAAGCAGAATCTTTAGCAACAAAGATGTTAAAATTATCAAAGAAATTTAATCGTAATACAATTATCCATTTAACAAATATGGACCAACCTTTAGGAAAAGCAATTGGTAATGCTATTGAAATTAAAGAAAGTATGGATTATTTATTAGGTAAACCAGTGCCCCAAGATTTATATGATTTAATTAATCAGTTTGCTTTAGACATCTTAATTGATACAAAATTCGCTAAAAACAAGGAAGATGCTCAATCTAAGATTGATAACGTCATTAAAAATGGTTTAGCTTATCAAAAATTTGTGAATTGAGTAAAATGATACAAAGGTGATTATATTAGTCTTGAAAATGATACATATTTTAACCCTAAATACAAATTAGAGATTTTAGCAAAACAAGATGGATATTTAGACTTTAAATCAACAAAAGAATTGGGTATGATTGCTGTTGATTTAAAAGCAGGACGTAAAGTTAAAACTGATCAATTAGATTTTCAAGCTGGAATTTATTTAAATAAGAAAAATAATGATTTCGTTAAAACAAATGAAGTTATTGCTACACTTTATGCTAGCGAGCCAATTAATGATGAAGTTGTTAATAAATACCATAACAATGTAGTTTATTTAAAAACACCAAAACAAATTGCACCATCAATTATTAAAGTAATGCGTTAAATAATAAAAAAGTAAGGAAGAATATTTATTATGCTGAAATTAAGTACGAATGAGATTAGAAAAAAGTGAATTGAATTTTTTGAGTCAAAGGATCATTTATTTATTGAACCAAAGTCATTAATTCCCAAAAACGACCCTACACTATTATGAATTAATTCTGGTGTTTCAACCTTAAAAGATTATTTTAGTGGTAAGGTTAAACCACCACATAAACGTTTAGTTAATTCTCAAAAAGCTATTCGTACAAATGATATTTTTAATGTTGGATTAACGAGCCGTCACCATACTTTTTTTGAAATGTTAGGGAATTTTTCAATTGGTGATTATTTTAAAAAAGAAGCTATTGATTGAGCTTATGAATTTTTAATTAACGTTTTAAAAATTGATGTAAAAAAACTATGAGTAACTGTTTTTGAAGATGATCAATTTACGAATGATGAATGAATTAAATTAGGAATTATTAAAGAGCAAATTATTAAATGCAATCGTGATCGTAATTTTTGAGATGTAGGTAATGGCCCTTGCGGCCCATGTACTGAAATTCATTATGATCGTGGTGAACGTTTTGACCCAAATAAAATAGGATCAAAATTAATTTTAGAAGATATTGAAAATGATCGTTATGTTGAAATTTGAAATATTGTTTTCTCACAATTTAATAATGATGGCCATAACAATTACACTGAATTATTACAAAAAAATATCGATACAGGAGCTGGCTTGGAAAGAATTGCTTGTATTTCACAAGATGTACCAACTAACTTTGATAGCGATGTTTTTATGCGAATTACAAAAAGTGTTGAACAGTTTTCAGAATATAAATATGACATGAATGAATACTTTCATCCCAATGTTACTCAAAATAAAATTAATTTCGCTTATAAAGTAATTGCAGATCATATGCGTGCAACTGTTTTTGCGATTGCAGATGGTGCAATTCCTTCAAATAAAGAACGAGGTTACATTTTACGTCGTTTAATTCGTCGAACTATGGTTTTAGTGCGTCGTTTAAATATTAACAATCTTTTATGAGTTGATGCAGTTGTTGACGCTATCGCTTCAACAATGGGTGATTTTTATACTTATTTAAAAGATGAAAAAACACTTACTAAAATTAAAATGATTTTAAATAAAGAAGTGCAATTATTTGAAAAAACTTTACAATTAGGTTTAAATATTTTTGAAAATTCTATTCGTAATCAAGAATTAGATAAAGAAATTACTTTTAAACTAGTTGATACATATGGTTTTCCAATTGAATTAATTAAAGAAATTTGTGAACAACGTAATGTTAAAGTTGATTTAGAAGCTTTTGATGCTATGTTTAAACATCACCAATTAATTTCAAAAGCAAACAAAGCTAATTTAAAAGTAATGGAATCACAAAACGAATCACTAATGCAATTAGATGTTGATTCAACCTTTCACTATGAAATATTTAGATGAGAAAATGCTAAAATCATTACTTTATTTAATGAGGATTTTGAATTGGTTGATGGTTTAGATCATGAAGATGGTTATGTTGTTTTTGATAACACATGTTTTTATGCAACATCAGGTGGTCAACAACATGACACAGGTTATATTATTAAAAATGATCAACAATTTTTTGTTGATGATGTTTTTAAGGCACCTAATCGTCAACACGTTCATCATGTTAAAAATGCTAGTTTATCAATGAATGAGCATGTTATTTTACAAATCAACGAGCAAGATCGTAAATCAATTACAGCAAACCATACAGCCGAACACTTATTACACTATTGCTTAAAACATGTTTTAAGTCCTGATATTAAACAAGAAGGAGCTGCTAAATATCCACATAAAGTAACATTTGATTTTACTTATCATGCTCAACCAACAAAAGCACAATTAGATAAGTTAGAAAATGTATTAAATGAAATGGTACAAAGTAATTTTGATGTACAAGAATTACACATGGATTTAGATGAAGCTAAAGCTGTTGGTGCTGCTGCTTATTTTGAAGATGTTTATAAAAAATTAAAAGGCAAATTACGTGTAATTAAAATGGGACCTTCAATTGAGTTATGTGGGGGTACACACGCACATCATACATCAGAAATCGAGCGAATTAAAATTGTTGAATGTGCTTCTAAAGGGGCTGGCTCTTGAAGAATTACTATGGTAACAGGTCATGATAATTTAGCAAAATACATTCATGATTTATATGTAGACTACTTAAATGAAATCAATCACTTAAAAGTTAATTTAGATATTAATGATCATAAATTAAATGATTTATATAATGCTTTTGCAAATTGAAAAAATCTATCAATTGATGATTATGATTTATTAAATGAAAAATTTGCTGAACTAAAACAATCATTAATTAATTTTAAAATCGAATTTGATAAACAAAATGCCAAACAAGCTATTATTGATATTAAAAACACTTTTAATACACAACTAACTAATAAACGTGTACACGTTTTTAAAAACACTGATAATAAAAATATCTTCAATGCTTTAAATGAATTAATTAACGAAAATCAAGATACATTATTTATTAGTTTCAACTTAGATGATAATAAAATTCAATATTTATTAGCAATTAATGAAAAGTTTGCTACTACAAACCAAATTAATTTAAATAAATATATTAAAGAATTAAATACTATTTCTAATGGTAAAGGTGGGGGCAAGCCATATTTTGTTCAAGGTGGAACAAGTGAACAAGAAAAATTAGATGAGTTATTAACTGTTGTAGATAAATGAGTTATTAATGCGTAAATTAGCACTTGATTTAGGAACAAAATCATGTGGTTTTGCAATTAGTGATTTATTAGGAATAATTGCTAGCGGACTTGATAATTTTATTTATGAAGAAAATGATTTTACAGCTGTTTTAGCTAAAATTGATGAAATCATGATTAATTATCATCATGAAATTGACACAATTGTTTTAGGTTATCCAACTAATGTTTATGATGGATCAAAAAATGAACGAACATATTTAATCGAATCATTTTATGCATTATTAAAACAACACTTTTTAAACCATGAAAAAATTAAAATTGTTTATGAGGATGAACGTTTTAGCACTAAAATTGCAACTCAACGTTTAAAAAATAGTTGTGTTAAAGCAGCTAAAATCAAAAAAGTTAAAGATAAAATGAGTGCTGTTGTTATTTTAGAAAGTTATTTAAGTAAAAATCATTTTAATTAAAGAAAGGTAAGACTTATGTATAATCACAATAAAATTGAAAAAAAATGACAAAAGTATTGACTAGATAATAAGACTTTTAAATTTGTTGATAATCCTAACAATCCTAAGAAATTTTATGTATTAGACATGTTTCCATATCCTAGTGGAAAAGGATTGCATGTTGGTCATCCCAAAGGTTATACAGCAACTGATGTAATTAGTCGTTTTAAACGTTTGAATGGTTATGATGTTTTACATCCAATTGGTTGAGATGCTTTCGGTTTACCAGCAGAACAGTATGCATTAGAAACAAATAATCACCCTCATACTTTTACGCAACAAAATATTAAAATTTTTCGTAAACAATTACAAATGATTGGTTTTGATTTTGACTATGATAAAGAAGTTGATACAACCGATCCTCAATTTTATCAATGAACGCAATGGATTTTTGTGCAATTATATAAACATAATTTAGCTGAAATTCAAGATATTGATGTTAATTGATGCGAAAATTTAGGAACTGTTTTAAGTAATGAAGAAGTTGTTTTAAATGATAAAAACGAACGGGTAAGTGAGCGAGGTGGTCATCCTGTTGTTCGTAAACCAATGAAACAATGAGTTTTAAAAATTGTAGATTATGCTGATAAATTATTAGATGGTTTAAATGAAGTTGAATTTAGTGAATCATTAAAATCGTTGCAACGTAATTGAATTGGTAAATCAATCGGTACTAGTGTGCAATTTAAGATTAAAGATTCACTTTTAACACTTGATGTGTTCACTACACGAATTGATACTATTTATGGGGTACAATACTTAGTAGTTGCACCAGAACATCCAATTCTTAAATCTATTACTAGTGAGCAACAAATTAATGTTGTTCAATCATATATTGAACAAACAAAGAAAATAAGCGATTTAGATCGCATTGCTGATACTAATAAAACTGGTGTTTTTAGTGGTGCATATGCTATTAATCCAATCAATCAAGAAATCATTCCAATTTGAGTAAGTGATTATGTTTTAATGAATTTTGCAACTGGAGCTGTTATGGGTGTACCAGCACATGATGAACGTGATTATGCTTTTGCTAAAAAATATGCATTACCAATTAAAAGTGTAATTGATACAAAACAAAAATTACCATATGCAGGTGATGGTTTACATATTAACTCAGCAATGATTAATGGTTTAAATATTAAACAATCTCAAAATGTTTTAAATGATTATTTAATTAAAAATCATCTAGGAAAAAAAGTTGCAAACTATAAATTGCGTAATTGAATTTTTAGTCGTCAACGTTATTGAGGTGAACCATTCCCAGTTTTATTCGATGAAAATAATCAAATAAAGATTATCGAAGACTTACCTGTTTTATTACCAAATTTAAATGAATTTAAACCTTCTAAAACTGGTGAATCTCCCCTTGCAAATGCCCAAGAATGATTATATGTAGAAATTGATGGTAAAAAATATCGTCGCGAAACAAATACAATGCCACAATGAGCAGGCTCATCATGATATTTTTTAGCTTATATTTTAAAAAATGAAGATGGTTCATACACACCATTAAATAGTGAAGAAGCTAAAAAGCGTTTTGCTAAATGATTGCCAGTTGATGTTTATATTGGTGGACAAGAACATGCTGTTTTACATTTACTATATTCGCGTTTTTGACATCGTTTTTTGTATGATATTGGTGTAGTGCCAACAAAAGAACCATTTTATAAAGTAATTAATCAGGGAATGATTTTAGGCGAAAATAATGAAAAAATGTCTAAATCAAAAGGGAATGTTATTAATCCTGATGATATTATTGCTTCGCATGGTGCTGATACATTAAGAATTTATGAAATGTTTATGGGACCATTAACAGCTTCATTACCATGAAATCCGGATGGGTTAGATGCGATGCGAAAATGATTAGATCGCGTTTATCGTTTATATCATAATTTAAGTGAACTAGAAGTTGTCGAAGATCTTAATAAACTAAATGAAGAAATAATTATTGCCTATCATACTTTAATTAAAAATTACACAAAAGCAATTAATGAACAAGCATTTAATATTGCGATTAGTGAAATGATGGTTTTTGTTAATGTTTTATACAAAAATAAAGTTATTAATTATGAATTATTAGATAATTTTTTAATTTTACTTTCATGCTATGCACCACATTTAGCGGAGGAATTATATAGTTTAAACCATTCAGAATCTGTTTGTTTACAAAAAATGCCTATTTATGATGAACAAAAAATTATTGCTCAAAATATTACAATTCCAATTCAAATTAATGGTAAATTAAAGCACACAATCAATGTTTTAAGAGATACAAATGCTGAAGAGTTAGTTAATTTAGCATTGGCTTGTGAACAAGTTAAACAAGAAATTGGGGATCAACCAATTAAAAAACAAATCGTTGTTGTTAATAAAATTATTAATTTTGTTATTTAATGTTTTTTACTATGTAAAAAGACACTAATATTGATTTTTATTTACAATAAAAAAATAATTAACAAAACCCCAGTATTTTTTTCAATAGGCTCATTTTAATGATAGATTAAACCTATTGTTATAAATATTTATAGCTTGTTAAAGCAATTACTAACAAAATAAAAAACCACCATTGTAAACTAGGACAAAAAATTTAGACTCAAATAGATTTATTGTTCATATAAACATCCCACATTTGTTGGGGTGTTTTTAAATCAAATTTTTTGATAAATCTTTCATTATTATACAAATTAATAAATTTGTCTATTTCTATTTGCAATTCATTAAATGTTAAACTTTTTGCTTTTTGAAAAAAATTTGAAAATATTTCAGTTTTTAGAATAGAAAAGAAATATTCTACTTCTCTATTATCCAAAGAATTTCCAACTCTTGACATAGAAATAGTGCCATTAATTGAATCTATGTAATCAAGGAATTCCTTAGAGGAATATTGATATCCGTGATCTGAATGTACAATGAATTTTTTAGGAAATTTAGTTAGTTTAAAATGTTTTAAAACAAGATTAGTATCATTATATTTTGATAAATTCCAGCTCACAATTTTCTTTGTTTTATGATGCAATAAAACCGATAAATATACATGATTTTCTATAACATCAGTGGGTGAAGGAATATATGTCACATCGGTAGCATATATATCATTCATTTGGCCATCATAATCTCTATTGGCTAAGTTTTTGAATGTTGCATTAACATTCTTTATTTCTCTTTTTCTTTTGCTTCTTCTTATTTCGCATAGCAAACCCAATTTATTCATAATTCTGCCCAGAGTCCTTGGATTTATATCGATTTGGTACTTTTTCTTTTAAAAAAAGTGAAAGTCTTTCCCTTCCAAATCTTCCTTTGCATTCAATAAAAGCCTCTTTTATTTGTTTTTCATATTGAATTGCCTTGTTTTTGGCTGGCAATTTAAATTTTTTAATTCCTAAAATAGTGATAATTTTGCTTTATTGATATTGAAAAATTATGCTTCTTTTTAATTTTTTTCAACAACTTCTTCTAAATTTTTGCTATTGTTGCGTTTTAAAATTTCTTCATAAAAAATATCAGTAATGAGATATTCAAGTTGTTCTCTTGACATTTCTTTTAAAGTTTTTTCACGAAGTTTTTTTCTTGTTCAATATCTCTTTTTCTCGTGCGACTTGAGCCCTTACCTTTTTTTGGTAGCCTTGCCTGTTTGCGAATTTATATTCATACCTAAATTATAGAGTTTATATTTGGTTTTAATTAGTTTTAAACTATATTTATTTAGTTGCCTTCCATTACTAATTTCACAATATTTATATGATAAAAATTCTTTAGAAATATCATAATTTAAATATTGTTCATATCAAAAAAATATTGATAATCATTCATCTTCTCTTAATTGTCTTCCCATAATAATTTAACCTTTCAATAATAAAAATAAAGACTCGCTTTTTTTCATTACGAGTCTAATTTTTTTGTTCAGGTTTAAAAAATGGGCTTTTTTTATTTACTAAAATTTAAATTCTGAAAATTATCAGTTTTAAAATAATAAAAAATAGCTCAATTTTTTGAGCTATTTAATTTAAATTTTATTTTTTAACTAAAGTAATTATTTTCCAGTAGTTTCTTTACCTGCTGGTTGTTCTTTACCTGCTGGTTGTTCTTTACCTGCTGGTTGTTCTTTACCTGCTGGTTGTTCTTTACCTGCTGGTTGTTCTTTACCTGCTGGTTGTTCTTTACCTGCTGGTTGTTCTTTACCTGCTGGTTGTTCTTTACCTGCTGGTTGTTCTTTACCTGCTGGTTGTTCTTTACCTGCTGGTTGTTCTTTACCTGCTGGTTGTTCTTTACCTGCTGGTTGTTCTTTACCTGCTGGTTGTTCTTTACCTGC
Source organism: Ureaplasma parvum serovar 3 str. ATCC 27815 (assembly GCF_000019345.1). Classification (NCBI taxonomy): domain Bacteria; kingdom Bacillati; phylum Mycoplasmatota; order Mycoplasmoidales; family Mycoplasmoidaceae; genus Ureaplasma; species Ureaplasma parvum. The sequence goes on from NC_010503.1 coordinate 427,631, forward strand.
TGGTTGTTCTTTACCTGCTGGTTGTTCTTTACCTGCTGGTTGTTCTTTACCTGCTGGTTGTTCTTTACCTGCTGGTTGTTCTTTACCTGCTGGTTGTTCTTTACCTGCTGGTTGTTCTTTACCTGCTGGTTGTTCTTTACCTGCTGGTTGTTCTTTACCTGCTGGTTGTTCTTTACCTGCTGGTTGTTCTTTACCTGCTGGTTGTTCTTTACCTGCTGGTTGTTCTTTACCTGCTGGTTGTTCTTTACCTGCTGGTTGTTCTTTACCTGCTGGTTGTTCTTTACCTGCTGGTTGTTCTTTACCTGCTGGTTGTTCTTTACCTGCTGGTTGTTCTTTACCTGCTGGTTGTTCTTTACCTGCTGGTTGTTCTTTACCTGCTGGTTGTTCTTTACCTGCTGGTTGTTCTTTACCTGCTGGTTGTTCTTTACCTGCTGGTTGTTCTTTACCTGCTGGTTGTTCTTTACCTGGTTGTGTAGTTTCAAAGTTCACTTTTTCTGTTTGATAATTCAAATTATCAGATATTAACAAACCTGAAGTCTTGATTAATCCACTTTTACTAATAATAGTTAATTGTTCATTAGGTTTTGGTTCACGAGGTAATTTAACGTAAATTTTTTCACCAACTAAATGACCTTTTTCAAGTGTACTTTCTGTTTTGTTTTCAGCTGATGTAAGTGCAGCATTAAATTCAATGTTACTTAATGATTTTTTATCATCATTACTTAGATCTTTAAAGTTTTCAATTTCGTAAACCGCATAAAAACTTTTACCGTCTGTTGATTTAGCAAATTGGTTACTTAACTTAGATTTAACAGTTGAATTAGAACATGAAGCTGCTATAGCAACTATTCCAGCTCCAACTAAGGTAACACCTAATGTCATAGCTCAGAATTTTTTATTTTTTAATAATTTCATTTATGATTCTCCTAATATAAAAAATATGTCATTTTATTGTTTTTATTTAATATATGTAAAAAATATGAACACTAAGATTTGGTAATCTTACATAATTTCTACAGTAATTAATTTTTAATTTTAACGAAAACATATAAAGATTGCAAATACTTTTTATTTAGCACTTGCACTTTTAATTATATAATTTTTACTATTTTTTTTATTTTTTTATTTTTCTGCATTATCGATAACATTATTAGATATTTTTTATTATAAATTATGATTAAAAATTTAATTATATATCTATATTATTTTTAATAAGTTTTATTATTTGAATTATCAAACAGAAAAAGTGAACTTTGAAGCAGCTTCAGCTCCAAGCCAACAACCATCTCCGACTCCAGCTCCAAAAACTGAAGAACCAAAAGAAAATGGTGGTAGCGAACAGCAAGCTGATCAACCAGAAAATTCTAAAAAAGATGATGTTGTAGCTAGTGGTGTAAAAATTAGTGAAGTCAAAAATAATACTGCTACTATTGAAGTTACATTTAGTAAATTTGAATTAGCAGATGCTAATAAAAAAGATTTTGTTTTAGAAGTTATTAAGAAAGCTGATACAAATCCAATTCAAGCAAGTGATTTAAAATATGATGAAGCATCTAAAACATTAAGCGGTAAACTAAGTGGTTTAAATTCAAATGTTGACTATGAAATTTCAAAACTAACTTTAAATGGTAAAGAAGTCAAATTTAATGAAGAAGAGTTGTTAAAATCATATGTTAAAAATGCAAAATTATTTATGACATTCAACAAAGAAAATAAGAAAATTAATGTTAAATTACAAAATTTTGATATTTTAAATTCTTTAGAAGAAAATCAACCTATATTAACATTTGATATTGAAATTAAAAAAGATAGTAGTTTACAAGTAGTTCATAAATCATTAACAAAGAATCAATTATCAAATCTTAATGGTTTAGAAATTGATTTAAAAGATAAAATGAATGGAAATAATGCAAATTATGATGTTAAATTAACCAATGCTAAATTGTTAAATGTTAACATAGAAACACAAAAATAATATAAATAAAAATAGCTCAAAAATGGGCTTTTTTTATTTATTAAAATTCAAATTCTAAAAATTATCAGTTTTAAAGTAATAAAAAAACCAATCAATAGATCTTGTTTTTAAGATTTTTGAGTGGTATTTATTAATAAATTTTTATTTTTTAGCTTCTTCTAATTCTTCTTTAGCTTTATCAACTGCTTCTTGTTTTGTTGTTTGATTAGTTTTAGCTGTTTCTAATAATTGATTTGCGTTTTTTGATTCTTTAGTTGCTTCATCTAATTTTGTTTTAGCAGCATCAGCAACTTTTTGTTTGCTTTCAACATCAGTTTTAGCAGTTGTTAATTCTTTTTCTGTTTGATAATTCAAATTAAAAATATAAAATATCAAGTAATTTATATTTTAAAACATTTTTGAAACAAAATTTTGTTATATAAATACTTATATATTATAAAATAATAAAAATAAGATTATTCAAGTAATAAATGCAACTTAATATTATTGGTCTGCATTTATTTTTATAAATATAGGTGTTAAAATGGAAACAAAGAATGCATTATTTAAAAAGATTGTAAAAATTTCTGATCAATTATTAAATAAAATTAGTATCAAAAAATTAACTAAAGATAAAAAAAATAATTTATTTGTTTATTTTGACGAATTTGTTGATGTAACAATTATTGATGAATTACATCAATTATCAAAAACAACATTAATGCATGATTTACAAATTTGATATATTAATAATTTAAAAGAAGTTGATCATAAAAAAATATTAACTTTTTTTAAAAAAATTAGTGAACAAAATGCTAATTTAATCTTTTTAGAACAAATAAATGATTTAAATACAAAAATAGAATATAACTCTAATTTAAATTCATTAATTTTAAAAATTAATGATAAATTAATTTATGATCATTTTATAGCAAATAAATTAGAAATTTTAAACATCTTAAAAGTTTGATCACTACCTTATAGTAATTTTGAAATTCATTTTGAAAATCTTAGTTCATTATTAAATGAAAAGCATGAACAAGCAGTAAATGAAATTATTAGTCATCATATTCAACAACAAAAACATTTAGAACAACAAATTAGTCAGCAGCAAAATTTTTATAATAATCAAAAGGCAAATTTTAATTATTATAAAAATCCTTCAAATAAAACAATTACAAAATTAATTGATATTAATCCTTTAATGAATAATGCAAAAATTCGAGCTTATGTTTTTTTAAAAAAGATTGATATATTAAAAAGTGGAGCAATAGCTTATAAACTAAATGTTATTGATGATAGTGAAACCTTAACAATTATGACTTATTTACCAAGCGGTGAACATCCTTTAAAAAAGTTTTTAGATGAACTGAAAATTGATCAATTAATCGAGGCTGAAATTGATATTGTTTTAGATAATATGAGTAAGAGTGGTCAAGTTCCTATTGGTAAAATTAAAAAAATTTGTTGCGTTGAAGATAAACATGTAAAAAAACAAATCACACCTCGTTTAGAACTAAATTTTCATACAAAAATGTCATCACTTGATGCAATTATTTCGACACAAGAATTAATTGATTTTGCGGTTAAGAATCAATTAAAAACAATTGGCATCACTGATCGAAATGTTGTACAAGCATATCCTGAAATCGCTAAATTTTCTAAAAAACAAGATTTAAAAATTATTTATGGTTTAGAAACAGAAGAATTAGAAGATCAAATCCCATTAGTTTTAAATGTTCGGGATCAAAATTTAGATAATGCTACATATGTTATTTTTGATATTGAAACAACAGGATTATTTCCTAATTTTGATGAAATTATTGAATTTGGGGCCGTGATTATGCAAAATAATAAGCAAATTGGGGAAAAAATTCAATTTTTTATAAAACCTATTCAACAAATTAATGAGAATGTTACTAATCTAACTAATATTAGTCAAGAAATGGTCAATAATGCAATTGATGAAAAAACAGCATTATTAAAAATTAAAGAAATTTTTGATGACCATATTTTAGTTGCACATAATGGAATTAATTTTGATATTAATTTTATTAATCAGAGACTGTTAAAATGAGGATTAGAACCTCTTAAAAATCCTAGTATTGATACATTAATGATATCACGAGCAATAAATCCATTTAAAAGTCATCGATTAGGAGCGATTTGTAAAAAATATGAAGTTGATTATAATGATGAAAGTGCACACCGTGCAGACTATGATGCCATAGTTTTAGCTGATGTTTTTAAAGTTATGAAAAATAACTTATTTAATGATTTTGGAATTACTAATTTAAGTGAAATTAATACTAAATTACAAACAACAATGTTAAAAAATCGTAGTTTTGGTAATTGAATTAATCTTTATATTAAAAATCAAGCAAATGTTAAAGATATGTATGAATTAGTGTCTATATCTCATACTGATATGTATTATACAAGACCAACAATTACGACAAGCTTTTTAGCAAATAAAAAAGATAAATTAATTATTTCTAACTCGATTCACGAATCAGATTTAATCAATGCTTTATATTCAAAAAACGATGAAGAAATTAAAAGGTTAATTCAACGTTATGATTTTATAACATTACCATCATTAGGTTCACAAAAACACTTAGTATATGCTAAAAAAATTACAATTGAAAATGTACAAAAAGCTTTTAAAAAATTGATCTATTTAGCTTTAGAATTAAACAAGATTATTATTTATTCAAGCTCGCCTTATTATTTCTTTAAAGATGATAAAAAATTTTATGATGTTTATGTTAATACGAAAGGTCTCGAAGGTAAAGCACACCGATTTGCTAATGAAGTTTATGTTCCTGATTTAGAATATATTGATCAAAAAAATGCCATTGATGAATTAGCTTATTTAGAAGATGAAAAGTTAATTAACTTGATTATTAATGAGAATCCTGTGCATATTAATAGTTGATTTGATGATAGCATACAACCTTTAAAAGAAGGATTGTATGCTCCAAAAATGGAAGGTGTTGATCAAAAAACAATCGATTATGTTTATCATACTGCTAAAAAAATATATGGAGAGAATTTACCAACAATTGTTGAACAGCGCATTAAAAAAGAATTAAATTCAATTATTAAACATGGTTTTAGTGTTGTTTATTGAATTTCACATTTATTAGTAGAAAAATCAATGCAAGATGGTTATGGTGTTGGTAGTCGTGGTTCGGTTGGCTCATCACTTGTCGCAACGTTTTTAAATATTACTGACGTTAATCCGCTTACACCACATTATTTATGTCCTAATTGTAAAAAATGTGAATTTATAACAAACGCTGATGATGGATTTGATTTAGCTCCTAAAAGTTGTGAGCAGTGTCAAACTCCAATGTTAACTGATGGACATAATATTCCTTTTGAAACTTTTTTAGGTTTTGATGGGGATAAAGTACCAGATATTGATCTTAATTTTTCTGGAGTTTATCAAGCAGTTGCACATAATTTTATTAAAAGTATTTTTGGAGAAACACATTCTTATCGTGCTGGTACAATTGGTACTATGGCCCAAACAAGCGCTGAAAATACGGTTAAGAAGTATTTTGAAAACCGTTTTAATGAAAATAAAATTATTCGTGATTCAACGGTTAGTTTATATGTACAAAAGTGCATTGATTCTAAACGCACAACTGGTCAACATCCTGGGGGTATTATTATTGTTCCTAAAGAATATAGTATTTGGGATTTTTCACCTTATAATTTTCCAGCTAATGATATTAATGAAACTTGAAAAACAACTCATTTTGCGTTTGAATATCTACATGATAGTTTATTAAAATTTGATATTTTAGGACATGATAATCCAACAATTTTAAAACTTTTAAAAGATTATACGGGGATTGATGAACGTGATGTACCAATGTATGATCCATTAGTTATGAAATCATTTAGCGATATTAGTGCGCTAAATATTAAACCGTCTGATGTTTTAAATGAAACAACAGGAGCAATTTCTATTCCTGAATTTGGGACACGCTTTGTACGTGGTATGCTAGTGGATACTAAACCAAAATCATTTGCTGACTTAATTCGTATTTCAGGATTATCACATGGAGAAAGTGTTTGATTAGGAAATGCACAGTCATTAATTAAATCTGGTAAATTGCTAAAGGATGTTATTGCTTGTCGTGATGATATTATGACATATTTAATTCGTCAAAATGTTGAACCAAAAACTGCCTTTTTAATTATGGAAGATGTTAGAAAAGGTAAAAAGATCAAACCAGAACACCAAATCATTTTAAAAGAATTAAAGGTTCCTGAATGATACATTGAATCAGCTAATAAAATTAAATATATGTTTCCCAAAGCACATGCCACAGCTTATGTTATGCATGCATGAAAATTTGCTTGATATAAAATTTATTATCCACTAGAATACTATGCAGCATTTTTTAGTGTTCGTGCTGATAATTTTGATTTATTTGTAATTAATCAAGGTAAAGAATTTATTGAAAAAACTTATAATGATATCGAACAACGTTCTAAATCACGCGATCCACAAAAAAAAGTTAGTTCACGTGAACTTGCTTTACAACCAATTTATGAAATTGTGATTGAATTATTAGCTCGAGGTTTTAAAATTTCAAATATTAGTATTGAACAATCACAGGCGACTAGTTATGTAATTGATAAAGAAAACAATGCTATTATTCCACCATTTATTGCGATTCAAGGATTGGGTGAAACAGTAGCTAATTCAATCATTGAAGCTCGTAATCAAAAAGTTTTTTCAACAATTGAGGATTTAAAAAACCGTACAAAAATTTCGCGTACAGATTTAAAAAATTTACGAGTATTAGGCGTTTTAGATCATTTAAGTGAAACTGAACAACTAACATTATTTTAATTTTTTTGTTATATAAAAACCCTTTCTTTATTTTTTTAGTAGTATAAATTTAACTGTGTTTATTTTTTAAACCAAATTATTTTCATTAAGGATAAATAAGAAAGTAGATATAAAATGAAAAAAATAAATAAAAAGATTTTGTTTTCTTCATTGTTATTTGGAACTGTAGCTATTGGAACTGTTGCAGTTGCAACTGCATGTAGTGACAATAAGAAAACTAAAAAAACAATCAACACAGGCACTACTCAACCCGGAAGTAGTACAGGAACAACAAGTAAATCATTAACGCAAGAAAAAGTGTTAAGAAATGAAATCATTTCTGAAATTTTGAATGCTAAATCTAAAAAACCAGATCGTGATAAGATGTGAGTTAATTGATGAAATAGTTCTTTTGAACAAGCACGAAAACTAGCAAGGGAAATGGATAAAGCAGTTGATTTAACAAAATCTTCAAATTTTAAAAAATTAATTGCTGATGGAAAATACAAATCTACATTTAGTGCACAAATTGAAGATATTATTACTAAAGTTAAACATGATATTAAAATGTATGCAGAATCACCATTTTGAAAAAAATGACGTGATGAAAAAAAGACTGTTATTACATTAGTAAATAACAACGCTCCTCGTGAAGATTTAGGAGCTATGAATGTAACATCAATTGATTTACCTGCTGATTTTCCAATTATTTATTCAAAACCTGATTATGATGGTATTCCTGGATTAGGTGCACGTTTTCCAACACCTAAATCAAAAGTAGCTCCTGAAAAATTATTAGATGATGGTTTCTCATTTGGAGATATTATTGTTGAAGATGGTTCAGATACTCAAAAAGCAAATCTACCTGGTCAATTAATTGAATCATTTGAAAAGACAGCTGATAAAGTAATTTACTTATACTATGATTCAGGTTTACCAGAAGCGTTTAAAAACAATCAACGTCAACCTGAAAAAATTAAACAATTTGAAGACTGAATGAAGAGTCAAAATGCTAATGATTTCGTTGCAAAACGCATGTTAAAAAATCCAAATAATAAGGACGATTTAATTGTTATGCCAATGAGTAGTTTATGATATGCAAGTTATGGTATTTTAGGAGTTAATTATTCATTACATGCCCTTTCAGAAGCATTTGGTATGCCAAAATCTGAATTAGATGCTTTAAAAGCTAAAGAAGAATTTAAAGTGCCAAAACAATTAGTTACATTAGTTAACCAAGCTACAGATTTAAAAGAAGATAAACAAACAATTAAAGATGAATGCGATCCTTTTAAATCACACCGTGATCCAAATCATAAAATTGACTGAAAAGTTTGAGCAACAAATTCACAAGTTTTAGATATTGCTATTACTTTAGGACTAAAACCTGATTTATTAGTAAATGGTGAATTATCAACAAGTGGACATGAAGAAAATCAATTAGCTTTATATTTATCAGATTATATTAATGGACAACTAAAAGATTGTAGAACAATTACTCCAAATGATGGAATTCGTTGAGAAACAACATCATTAACTAAAATTAAAGATTTAAATGTTAATTTGATTCTAGCTGGAATTCATGGGGAAGCTGCAACAAAAATGTTTGGTGCATTAATGAAAGAACATAAAGAAATTGCCAATTTTGCAATTACTAACCGCCGATTTAATGATGAAACAAGAAAAGTAGTTGCTCCTCAAGATCGCGATAAATACTCTCAAAATGCAGCTCTTGTTGATTGAGAAGATTACTTAAAAACAAAAGATTTACATTAATTTTTAATTAATAAAGATAAAGATTATAATACAATAAAAAATCCGTCTTATTATGTTTATAACAAAGATGGATTTTTTATTATTTATTTAATTTTTGTAAATAAAAATCAGCTTTTTGATAAGCATTTTCGCCATATATCTTAATTTTTAATTCATTAGTTTTTAAAAAAGCGTTTGTAGCTCATAAAAAACCATAATATGATGTTAAAAATAAGTATTTATAAATCAAGCATTCGTCATATCCTAATTTTTCTTTTATAAAAGAAATTCCAAAATTTAATTGGACATCATTGAGATCTCTTAAAAAATTAAATAAATCTCAATCTTTTAAATTTCTACTACTATATTCAAAATCAATTAATATAAAAAGATTTTCGCATTCATTTGCTAAAATGTTATTAATTGAAAAATCATTGTGAGCCAAAACAAGTTTAGTTCTTTTTACTTCTTGTTCATAAATAGATTTAAAATATGAAGCTAATGGATCATCTTTTACCAAAGGTAAATAAGATAAGTAATCAAAATCTTTAATTTTAATTTTTTTGTTAATGGTTAACGTTTGTAATTCTTTGATATTATGAATCACGTTAGCCATAAATCATTCATTAATTACATAAGGTTTTTTGACATTTATTTTTTGACTAATTAGGTGATGAGATTGTTGATCATAATAAAAATAACCTTTGAAAAATTTAGTAAACAAATAATGCTCTAAAGTATTTCCCTTTTTGATTTTAATTCTAATATATCAACTTAAATTGATTATGTCTACAACTTCAAATACCTGATTAGTTCAAGCATCTAAAACAATTTGAATCGATTTAAAATTATGAAAATCAATATTGATAAAATCAATTAATAATGATTTTGCTCAATTTTTCATTAATTTTGATTTTTAAAATATTTTATTAATTCATTAACAAATTGATTTAAACGCATTTGATCTTGATTAATTGCACCATAATAATAAAAACTTTTTTGAATACTTGCTCGTAATTTTTTCAGCATTCCATTTACATTATTCAAATATTCTTCAACTGAAATATTATTAATATTAGGATCTTTTTTTTCATAAAAATCTTGATTAGCTCCAGTTGTGATGATTTTATAAACTTCTTTATTTTCTAAACTAAAAGGAAAAGTTCTTCAAACTTCAATAAAATAACGTGATAATGATCAAGGAATGTTATATCAATTTAGCGTAAACAATAAAATAATTCGATCAAACCCTAAAATAAATTCTTGTTCTTTTGAAACATCAAAAGGTTGATTTGCATCAAGATTAACACAAACAAAATTTGTTTGTTTTTGAAAAGCTTCAAAAATTTGTTGTGTATGAAACGATTTAGTTGGACAAACGCGTGCGTATAAAACTAATGTTTTTTTCATGTTATTTAACTCCTTAAATTTATTTATTAAATTAAAACATAATTTAATAAAAATTAATATCATTAATTATTAATAATGATGAAAAAAACTATATAAAATATTTATCTTATCTTCTAAAGAAAACTCTTTTTGATAAGGGATTTGAAGGAATAATATATAAAAAAGAATTATATTTTATTTAGTTTTTCACGTAAATTAACTAAGACATTTTTAGGTAAAAATTGTAATAATTCTTGATCAGATGCACTTTTTAAATCATTAATGCTATCATAATATTTTAAAAGTTCATTAAAACGTTTTTTACCTAGACCTTGAACATTATCTAATAAAGAATTAAAAATAGATTTTGTGTGTTTATCTCTTAAAAACGAAATTGCATAATTGTGAACATCATTTTGCATATTTGCTAAGAATTTATATAAAATACTTTTACGATCTAAAACAATTTCATCGCCATTAGTTAAAACAATGGCATCAGTTTTGTGTTTTTGATCTTTTTTTAGTCCTATTAATGGAATGTTTATTTGTAACTGTGCTAACGCATATAAAGCTGCATTAACTTGTAACTTTCCCCCATCTACTACAATTAGATTAGGTAATTTTTGATGTTGTGAAACTAATCGTTGATAACGTCGTGTGATAACTTCAATCATAAAATGATAATCAGAAGCATTTTTAGTTGTCATTAAATTATATTTACGATTTAATTTGTTATTTAATTTACCGTTTTGATAAACAATCATCCCAGCAATTGGTAAACTTAAATTAATATTAGAATTATCAAAACACTCAATGATATTTAAATCTGGTAATTTTAAAATTTGTTTTAATTGATTTAAAGCATCATCTAATTCATTTTGTTTATTAATTACATTTTTAATATTAGATTCAAAATACAAAATAGCATTATCAAGAGCTAATTTAAGAATTCGTTTATGAAATTTTGTTTGCGCATTAATAAATTTTGTGTGAAAACGTTGTGATAAAGCTAATAAATTATCATCATCTAAACTTACAATAATTTTTGAACTAATTTTATTTTGTGAATAGTATTGCATTAAAAATGAGGTTATTAATTCATTAATTTCATAATCATAAATGGCAAATGTATCAGCACTTTTATTTAATAATTTGCCTTTAACATAATTAAAAATTATAATTACTAAATAATTATTTTTTTCATAAAAACCGATGATATCGAAACTTTCATTATTATCCAATTGCACTAATCCTGAATTAATAATTGAAGTAAGTGCTTTTTGTTGCTCAGCGTATTTTTGAGCATTTTCAAAATCTAATTTAGTAACTGCATGTTGTTCTTTAGTTTGTAGAATCATTAAAATGTGATCTAAATTACCTTTAAAGATTTCTTTAACTTCACTGATTGCTTCTTGATATGTTGATTGTTGAACTTGATTAATACATTGATGCAGGTCATAATAAATACATTTTTTATATGGTTGATGATTACATTTATTAAATGGAAAAATACTATTTAATAAATTAAATAATTGATATTTATTTGTGCTATCAGCTAATGGCCCAAAATAAATTCCTTTATTTTTATCATAAGTACGAACATATTTTAAACGGGGATATTGTTCATTTGTAATCATGATATAAGGATAGTTTGAACCATCTTTTAATAAAATATTATATTTTGGAAGATGTGTTTTAATTAAATTGTTTTCTAAGATTAAAGCTTCGTTAACATTATTAACGACAATATATTCAAGATCATTAATGTTATTAACTAATTTACTTGTTTTATTGTCTTTACAACCATTAAAATATGAATGGGTTCGATTATATAAATCTTTCGCTTTACCAATGTAAATAATTTGATTGAATTGATCTTTTCATAAATAACAACCAGGTTTGTGAGGAATCAGTTTTAGTTTATTTTTTAATAAATCATTCATTAACAAAAACTTTTATCAAATAAATCCTGGGGATTTAAGGCGTTAATAATTACCTTATATAAATTTTGGAAAAGTGGAGCACTAATTTGATTTGTTTTAATAATTTCATAAATAACTTTGATGTTATTTAAACCTTCAATAGTCTGTTGTTTATTTACTAAAGCTTCTTGTACGCCTTGTTGTGCAATCAGTAAACCAAAACTAAAATTACGTGATTTTTGATCAGTACAAGTTAAAATTGTATCACCAATAAAAAAGTATTCTAACGGATTGACTTTTTTGTGAAAAATTTTCTCTAAAATTAGTTGCATTTCATTGATTCCTTTAGTTAAAAAAGCTACTAAAGAATTATTTGAATTTTGTAATCCATAAATGATACCACAACCTATTGCTAATGCATTTTTAAAACAAGAAATATAATTAGCAGCATCAAACTGTTTAGATAAAATGCATTTAAATCAATTGTTTTCAAATTCTTCTTTAACTTTTATAAGGGCGTTTGAATTATTGCCTACTAAATTAACGACTGTTGGTTTTTTTAAAAAAACATCAATTGCAAATGAAGGGCCAACTAATCCAACTAAGGCTTTAATTTTTAAATTTTGTTTAATATAATCACACCATGATGATTTTGTTTCAAGATTTAATCCTTTCGCTGCATTAACAACAATAGTTTTTGATAAATTAAAAATTTTGATATTATCAACAAAGTTTTTAATAGCAAATGAAGGAATAGCAATGATGATAAAATCATATTGATTCTGAAGTGCTAAATTAATATCCAAATATGTATTATTAATTGGTAAATCTAATTTTTGATCCTGAAAATATTTCTTATTTTTTTGATTTTCTTTCAAATCATTAAGCTCATTTTCATTAATTCCATAAACATCAACAATATGAGAATTTGAAACTAAAACTTGTGTTAAAGCACTTCCAAAAGCTCCGCTTCCAACAATTAAAATTTTACTCATTATTATTTTATTCTCCTCGTAATTTTTTATTTTTATCTTGTCAATATAATGTTATTGGTACACTATCAAATCCAAAAGCTTTACGAATTTCATTTTCAATATATCGAGCATAGCTAAAGTGCAAAAATTTAGGGTTATTACATTTTAAAACAAAAGTAGGGATTTGTGATTGTACTTGAACGATATATGAAATACTGATTCTCCCTCCTTTAAATGGTGGTGGTTCTTGAAAAGCATTTGCTTTAATAACAACATCATTTAATAATGAAGTTGCAATTTTGCGCATTGCTTGCTCACGAACGAATTCAATTGCTTCAAAAATAGTGTGAATTCTTTTATTGTCTAAAGCACTAACAAAAACAATTGGTGCTCATGATAAATACTTAAATTGTGAACGAATCTGTTTTTTTACCATTTCCATTGTATGACTATTTTTGTTAATAATATTATCTCATTTATTAACAATAATAATTGTTGGAATATTTGCATTATATGCTAAACCACCAACAACTTCATCTTGTTCTTTAAAAGGTTCAGATCCATCAAGTACTAATAAAATTAATTGGGATCTTTCAATTGCTTTTTTAGTTCGTAATACAGCATATTTTTCAACAGATTCGACAATTTTACCTTTTCGTCGTATTCCTGCAGTGTCAATGATTGTATATTTTTTATTATAGTAATTAAAATCATTATCGATTGAATCACGTGTTGAACCTGCTTCAGCATTAACAATTACTCTTTGCTCACCTAAGATGGTATTTGTTAGTGAACTTTTACCAACATTTGGTCTTCCAATAATGCAAAATTTAAAGCGTTCTTGTTTTTCTAAATTATTTTGTATAGGCATATCTTTTACTAATTCATCTAAAAGATCACCCATTCCTATTCCATGCTCAGCTGAGATTTTAAAAAATTTACCAAACCCAAACGAATATAGTTCTCCTTCATTAAGATAATATTTTTCTGATTCGATCTTATTTATAACTAAAATAATTTTTTTATCTTTAGCTTTTTCTTTTAACATTTTAGCTATTTTTTTATCATCATTATTAATTCCATCTTTTGCTGAGACTAAAAAAATAATTGTATTTGCTTCATTAATCGCAAATAAAACTTGTTCATTGATGTTATCTTGATAAGTATCTTTTGAGCTAATTATACCTCCTGTATCAATCAACATAAAGCTTCGCGTTAATCAATTACCAATATCATATATTCGATCTCTTGTTACTCCTGGCTGATCGTCAACAATTGATTTACGGCGCATTAAAATACGATTAAATAATGATGATTTACCAACATTTGGCTTTCCGACAATAGCAATAGTTCGCATAGATTATTCCTTTTTAATCACAAACATTATATGTAATTATAATAAAAAACAATTTAATAATGTTTGATTAAGCTTTCATATTTTGAATATAAATTATTTCTTTATTTGGCAAACATTTAAATAAAGGGTGGTTTTGTGATTAATAATTTATTTAAAACTAAAAATTATTATATTAGTTTTTTAATTTTAGCAACTAGTATTGCTTGCTGTTTCTATTATAATAATTTTTGAATTTTAATAGTTAATATTTGTCAATTTTATTGATTATATTCAATTAAATTTAATTATAAAATTATCATTTTAATCATTATATTCAGCGCTTTATGTATTATTTTGTGTTTATTAATTCACAAAGATTTTAATATACATTTTTTAGTTATAAATATCGAAAAAAAATATAATTACTCGTTACGAACACAAATTTTAATATATCTTAGTAAAAAGTACTCAAATGAAAATACTTTAATGTTAATTAAATTAATGATTTTTAATGAAAAGATTAACAGTGATTTTAAGCAAATTTTATATGATCTTAATATCGCTCATTTATTTATTGTTTCAGGATTGCACTTGAATTTATTTATTCTAATCATTAATAAGATTTTTTCTAAACGATGACCCAAAACAAGTTTTTTAATAGGAATATTATTTTTACTTTTTTATGGATATTTACTTGAATTTTCAATTGGTTTTATTCGAGTTTTTATTATGCATATTTTATCAATTAAATTTTTTCAAAAAATTTCTAAAATGGATAAATTGGCAATTAGCGGAATGTTAATTGGTTGTTTAAGTATTTATAATTTATCGATTTTGAGTTTTATTTTTGCATATTTAGCTTTATTTTGCATTTACCTTATTAATATTTTTATAAAGAACAATTCGGTATTAAAAAATATTTACATAAATTTGTATATTTTATCAATCACTTTTGTCATTTCAATCAATTTAAACCAAAAAATCAATTTTTTAAGTATTGTTTTTGGTTATGTAATGAATTTACCAATTCTTTTTGTATATCAAATACTTTTTTGATTAATGTTTATTCCTCATTTTGAATTAATTTTAGATTTATTTACTAATACATTAGTAAAATCTATTTATTTTATTAGTGAAATTGATGCGAGTATTCTAATTAAAGCTTACGTAAAAATTGTTACGATTTTTTATACGACTATTTGAATAACAACTTCTCTTTGAATTTATTATAAAAAAATATTAAAAAAAGTATAAGAGTATACTATTTTTCAAATTCGTGATATATAATATAGTTGCCAAGTGTAAAAAAGTGGGGAAAAATGTATAAAAATGTTTATTGGTACTTATAATCATTCAATTGATTCAAAGAATCGTATGTTAGTTCCATCAAAAGTTAAAGCAACATTAGGTGAAGCCATTTTTGTTTATTTATCACTTGGTTTTGATGGAAATATAGATATGAGATTAGAGAGTGAATTTAATCAATTCGTTAACAATATTAATAATTTATTAATTGGTTCAAAAGAAGCGCGAAATCTTACAAGATTAATATTAAGCCAAACTTATAAAATAGAAATCGATAGTGCGTCAAGAATTTTAATACCTCAAAACCTTATTGATAAAGCTAAAATTAAAAAAGATATTTATATTATTGGAACAAATGATCGATATGAAATTTGGGCTAAAGAAGTTTATGATGATTTTAGCTTAAATCAAGAAAGTACGCTAAGTGATTTAGCTGAAAAATTATTAATTAATGGAATTTAATCAACACATTACCGTTTTATTAAACGAAACAATCGAATTATTAAATATTAAACCAGATGGCATTTATGTTGATTGTACATTTGGTCGTGGCGGACATTCACAACTCATCTTAAAAAAACTCTCAAAAAAAGGTAAATTAATTTGTTTAGATCAAGATCAAGAAGCAATTAATTTTGCAAATAATTTATTTAAAAATAATACAAATGTAATTGTTATTAAAACAAACTTTAAAAATTTAAAATCAGCATTAAGTGCACATAAAATTTTTTATGTTGATGGCTTTATCTTTGATTTAGGTTTATCAAGTCCACAACTTGATGATCCAAAAAGAGGTTTTAGTTATCATAAGAATGCTTGATTAGATATGCGAATGGATCAATCGCAAAACTTAAATGCTCACTATATTGTTAATAATTATTCTTTTGCAAAATTAGTAAGTATTTTTAAACGATATGGAGAAATAAAATATCCAAAAATTATTGCTGATGCAATTGTTAAAGAACGCAGTATTAAAGAGATTAATACAACATTGGAATTAGTTGAAATCATTAAAAAATATTCTCCTAAAAAAAATTTATTTGAAAAAAAACATCCTGCACGTTTATTTTTTCAAGCAATTAGAATAGAAGTTAATGATGAATTAAACATTTTAGAAAAAGCATTTAATGATGCTATTTCAATGTTAAATCCCTTAGGTGTTGTGGCAATTATTAGCTTTCATAGTCTTGAAGATAAAATTGTTAAAAAGGTCTTTAATAATTATGCAAAAATTAAATTACCTAAAGAAGTCCCAATAAATAATTATGTAAATAAATATAGTTTATTGAATCAAAAAATTATGCCAAGCACCCAGGAACTAAATGATAACAATCGTTCACGATCATCTATTTTAAGGGGATTAATTAGAAATTATTAAAAATGGAGGATTTTATTTATGAACAAACCAATGTGTTTGCTTCGTTTAGATAATTATTATTTTACATTGTTGGTATTTATTTATAATGATGTAACTAAAGTTAATGATTTAATTTTTATAAAATCTATTCCAAACAATAATCAAAATAATTATGAATCATCAAATTTTTTGCAAACAGATTTAAAAATCCAACTTAATACATTGATTAACTGTTTTAAAAAAGAATTGCACATTAATTTTATTGATGAAATTATTGTTAGTTATGGTTTTAGTAGCTTTCAAACTACACATACTACTTTTTATAACTATAATGAATTTATGAAATTAAGATCAAATTTTAATAATGAACACAGTGAATTATTAAGTTCAGATCAAAAAAGTTATATAGCAGTTGATTTTGGAATAAGCCACTATTCTAAAGAAAATAGTTATAAGTTGATTTCATATTATATTTTGAAATATGATTATCAATTAATAATTGATTTGTGCCAATCATTTAATTTAAAAATTAAGCAATTTATAGTTTCACAAGCTCATTTAAACGGTTTAAAATTTGATAATGAAGATAATAAAACTTCATTATTATTAGAATTAGAAAATTTTAAAATAAATTTTAGAACTTATAATGAATATAATTTAATTAGTAATGTTATTAGTGAGACAAAAAACCACTTTTGCCTGGCTGATATCATTACTCAAACAGCACAATCATTAAATATTAATCCTAAAAAGATTGAGAGCTACTTTAATGATATTAATTATAATAATAAAAAAGTTATTGAAATTAATATTGATCCTAAAGAGTTGTTTACTTATAGTTTTATTTGTGGTGCGGATATTGAAAATACTTTTTTAAAAATTTTTAAAGAACATTTTGAAAAAAGTATTTTATCTCAATTTGATCATCCATTACTAGATTTTAATCCAAAGAATTTAGCCTTTCTTTTTATTAACACTCCTTTCAATAATTTAAATAAGATATTTTATTATTTTTTTAGTTCATATTTTAAAGAAGTTAAAATTGAAGTTTTTCAAAATAAATTTTTTATTTATTCAAATTGTTATGAATATAGTAATAGTCAAGCCCTAGCTAAGCAAGATTTTTACAATGTACATAACATGAAAAATTTTGATAGCTTTAGCAATGAAAATATCCTAACAAAGATGCATGATCAAACAATAAACATAAAAAATTTTTAATAGAAATATAAAAAGTATACAATTATTAAAAAAACTCATTTTTATGAGTTTTTTGTTTTTATAATATATGAAAGATAGGATGTGATTTTGTTTATATGGCGTTAAGTAAACACAGTATTGGTTTGATTAAAAATTTAAAGAATAAAGGATTGACTATTAAAAATAAAGAAAAATTCATTAGTTTCTTGTTTAATTATGGAGTCATAAGAGTTATAGATGGTTATTCATTTTTTTTAAAAAAAGATAATCAATATGTAAAAGGCTTAAAAAGTAAGGATTTAATTAATTTTGTTTTATTAGATCGTAAAATTGCTAATTTAATGGGTGATTGTATTATGCTATTTGAACAACAATTAAATGCTATTGTTGTTCAAAATTTTTTAAAGATCAATAATTTAAATTCAAAATATGTTATAGATATGCGAACAGATCCTTTTATAAAATTTGAATCACCAAAACATTATGAAATATTATCAGAAAATATTTACACATATGCTAATTCTTCTAATTTGTTAAGTCAATTTAATACTAACGCACAAGAAATTCCTTTAATTAATTTAGCATTATCATGAACATTAAATACCACTATTGGCTTTTATCGTGCAGTTGATAATAATGTTCAAATTAGTGTTTTAGAGTATTTTCAATTAAATCATATTACACCATTAGAATTTATTGATATTTTACATATCATAAAACATTTTCGTAATAGTATTTCTCATAACGATATGGTAATTACTAATAGTTTCAATGATAACGTAGGTGCATTTGCTAAATCATTAAAATTAAAAAGTATTAAAAAAGTAGTGGGATTTTTAGATGTTGCGGCTTTTTTAACGGCGTTTACAAACGATAAATTTCATGTTTTAAATGGTAATTTACACATCAAAATTTTACAAGCAATTAAAAAAGCAAAATTCAAAGGCGTTGTTTTAGAACATATTAATAATTTATTAGGAGTTGAAGATTAAAATTATGCAAGATCAAGGAGTAAATAACAAGGCAATTAAGCAAAAAGTCTTAAATTTACTATCAACTGATACGCGTGATAGTTGTATAAGAACACGCTTAACAAAATACCATTTAGATATTAGTCACACTTTTAATAAATATGAACTTCAAGATTTTATTGAAGGTAAAATTAACATTCTTAAAATTAGAAATTTTATTAACATCAATACGTTTGAAAATGATGTTAAAAATATAAATTCAATGGATGAATTGATTGATTATTTACAGGATTTCAATTTAAAACTAAAAGATCTTTTATCGACACGTAAAATTAATGAATGGAGCCAAGACTTTGTATTTTATAAAAATGAACGAATTGCTGATATGATTAAAGCGATTGAAAGTCAACCAAAAAAATTTGAATATTTAAGTCGTGAAGCACGCAATATTTATGCGCAAACAGGTGTTTGACCTTTATATATAGCTAAAAATTTTTTGATTGGTACAACACCTAAAGCTTCAAATATTAACGCGCCCTTAATTTTTGTTGATGTTGAGATTAAAAAATATAATGGTGAAATTTTTTTAAAACGAAAAAATACTAATTTTATTGTTAACGAAAAAATACTATCTTTTTTAAAAAATGATTATAAAAATAATATCGTTTCTTTAAATGAAATTAAAAACTTTAGTTATTTAGAAATTCAAACTCTAATTAAAAAAATAATACTAAAAGATCATTTAGAATCGATTATTAATAATAATGAATTTCTAAACTTAAAACAAAATGAAATTAATGAGCAATTTAATAACTTTTTTTTATATGATGCATATGTTTTAGGAATTTTTGAGCCCCATGGAGGAGCGATTAAAAATGACTTAGAAGTGATTATTAGTAATAATATTGATCCTTTTGACGAAGAAATAAATAATGTTAATCAACAAATTTATTATAAAAACTATCATTTTTTAGCAGAAGAAAATAAGCTTCCTTTAATCCAAATTAATCGTCCTTTAAATATTTTTCAAAAGTATGCTATTCATTCAGGATTAGTTAAAAATACTTTAATATATGGACCGCCTGGAACGGGAAAATCAGAGGTGATTGCAAGTATTATTGCAAACGTAATTAATGATTTAAAATCGATTTTAATTATTTCGGAGAAAAAAGCTGCTTTAGATGTATTACATGAAAGATTAGCTAAAATTAATTTTTTCACACTTTTTATTTATGATACAAATAATGATGATCAATTTTATAATAACATTTTTAATTTAATTGAAAAAATAGGAGGATTGCGTTTTATTGAGAATCAAGATTTAAACCAATTCAATGATTTTAAATATAAAAATAATATTATTTCAAACATTTATTATAAAAAGATTCATGAATTAAAAAAAGAAATTATTAATATTACATCTTTAATTAAAAATTTACATAATGAAAAAGATAATAATGATAATAATTTTGCTAATTATTTGTATTGATTATCACGCTTTAATGAAGTAGAAATTAGATTTATTAACGATCCATTATTGATCAATGAAATTAATAATTTAATTGAGAATTATTCTTATAATTTTGATGAAATTATTACACACGTTAAAGCTAGTTATGATTTTTTTAAAAAATATAATTATGAATTTTCTAAAAATAATTTTTTAAAATTTAAAGAAGAAAGCGAACAATTAAATAAATTACAAATTGATTTTAATTTAATTACAAAATCTTTATATCAATCACAAACTTTTCTACCACGTATTAAGTTGTTAGAAAGCTTTTTAGTTAAAAATAATATGACTTTAACAAGTCTTATATATGATGATGTTAACTTGTTAAGTAATACATATGTTGAAGCTAATGAGTTTTATACAAACTTTAATCATCTTTTAAAAGATGATTTTAAAAAATTTATTGAAGATAATATAAAAAGTCATTCATTGTTTTTTAGTCATTTAAATACTTTAAAAAATAATGAATGAACTTATGCTTTTGAGCAATATTTATTAATAAATAATCCATTTGCTAAAAAAGGTTTATTTAAAAAAATTAAAGGTGATGAAAAAAAATTATGAAAACAACTTGATCTACTTAAAATATATATTAATAATCCTTTTTTATCAAAATTTAGCTTTGATTTTTTAGAAGATTTAATCAAACAACCAATAGAGATTTTCAATGTTGAAAATCTTGTTTATTTAAATAACAAACATTTATTAAATAAAGCATACGTTAAAGATTTATATGAGAATGCTTTTGATAAGAATTTATCATATGAACTAATTTATGGCCTTAAAGATTTAAAATTAAATAGTGAGCAATATGATATTATTAAAAATTTAATTAAATATCAAAACGAAGTTTTAGTTAATTATCAATTCATTAAAAATACTGATTTTTTTAATTTGTGTAAAAAATTAAGAGATGCAAATATTCAATTTTCTAAAAATGCTGATGAAATTATTTACAATAACTATTTAGATTATTTGCAAATTAAATTAGTTACTGCTCCTAAACAAATCCAAACAAAAATTAAAGAAATTGCGCAAATTTGTCGTTTAGCAAAAAAACCTAATATTGTGAAATTTATTTTAAAATATTATGAAATTTTACGTTTTCTTTTCCCTATTTGAATTAGTAAACCAGAACTTGTTAGTGAGATGTTACCATTAATAAGTAAGAGTTTTGATTATGGAATTTTTGATGAGGCTTCTCAGATGTTTTTAGAACGTTCTTATCCTTCAATCTATCGTTGTAATATTAATATTGTTGCAGGCGATGATAAACAATTATGCCCTACTAATTTTTTTATTAATCGTCAAGAAAATGAAAACGATGAGTTTGAATTAGCAGATGTAGATGTTGCAGAAAGTTTATTAGATCGTGCTAAAACTGCTCTATGGTCAGAATATTTATTAAAAAACCACTATCGTTCTAATCGAGAAGATTTAATTAGTTTTAGTAACGATAATATTTATAATGGCGATTTACATTTTGCATCTAAAAATGGGTTATTTGATCCAGGAATGGAAATTATAGATGTTGAAGGTGTATTTGAAAATGAAAATGTTATTGAAGCACAAAAAATTATGGAGGTTTTAAAAGAACGAGCAGCCAATTATCAAAAAATTATTGTTATAACTTTTAATATCAAACAAAGTGAATTAATTGAAAATTTAATACTACAAACTTTTAGTTTTAATGATGTTGTTTATCAACGTTTTGAGAATGATGAAATTATTGTTACTAATTTAGAAAACGTTCAAGGTAATGAAGCTGATTTAGTAATTTTATCGGTTACTTATGCCAAAAATAAAGAAGGAATTTTACGCAATAATTATGGCCCATTAATGAAAAAAGGTGGTGCTAATCGGTTAAATGTAGCGATTACAAGAGCAGCAGATAAAATGATTGTTGTTAAATCAATTAAAGCTGTGGATATGATGGTTAATATTAATAATGATAATATTAGGACTTTTAAAAATTTTATTGGTTATTGTGATGAAATTGTTCATTTGACTAATCAAAATAAATTTAATGATTGTAGTCATTTTGATGAAGAATTTTTAACAAGTTTAGAAAAAACCATATTGAAAATTTTAAAAGATTATAAAAAAACAAATCAACAAATTTTATATAAACTAAAAATTGGTAATTTTAAAATCACTTTTGCTTTATATAATGAAGAAAAACAAAAAATCGATTTACTTATTTTTATAGAAGAGTTTAATGAATGAAAATCATATAATCTTTTAGAAATTTATGATCAATTTAACTTCTTAATGGATCGTGGTTATAAAACAATCGTTATTAATGATTATGAAATTTGTTTAAACTATAATCAAGTTAAAAATAATATTATTAAATTAATTGATTAATATATATTATTAAATTGTTAAAATTTATGAAATATTTATTATCTTTTCTGGAGGTTTAATTTGAATTTAAAGTCATTTGAATTTTTAAAAGGTGATGCAATTGTTGATAACCAAATAAAAAAAGCTATTAATACTAGTTTGATTAAAGCATCATTTTCATGTGCAATTATGTGTATATTAGTTCTTATTTTTGGTTTTTTAATGCGAAAATATTTATTTTATTTTTCAGATGCATCTAGTTTAATTATTAGCTCTCGTTTGATTTTTCAAATAATTACAATCATTGTTGCTACTTTATCAATTGTCTATTTTATTGTTCATTTAATCATTTACTTTAGACAAAGAAATAATTTTTTAGCTCCTAAATTTGCATGATCAATCATATTGTATCTATTGGATGGTATTACAATGTGTTTTATGATTAGTTATGTAGCGGCGATTGTAGGATTAGATTTGACGTTAATAGCCATTGGAATTAGTTTATCAATCATTGTCGCAATGGGAATACTAGGTTTTATTATGAATCATAAAATTGCTTTTAAATTAGGCATTGCTAATATCGTTTTATTTACTATTGCTACAATTGGTTCAATTATTTTATTGATTGTATTTTTTACAACGAGATATAACCATACTGGTTTTAACAAAGGTGTTATTATTGCTGACATTGTATTAAGTATTATTTGATTGCTCGCTTTAAGTATTGGTTTTGCTTCGACGATTTACATTATTAAAGTAATGGCCGAACATCATAATTTAGATAATAAAAAAATAATGCGTGATTTTACAACTTGAAATAGTTATTTACTATTTGCTTCATTCAATCGTATTTTATTATATGTAATTCGTTTGTTTTTATTGTTTAAAAGAGTATAAATATAACAGGTTTGTTTAAACCTGTTTTTTTATGACAATACATTTATTTTTTAGCACTCATTATTTTAAAGTGCTAAAATTATAATAGTAAAGTAGGTGATTATTTATGGAATTTAAACAAAAAAACTCAAACAATCCATTAGAGGAATTTGGACGTAATTTAAATAAGGAAATTTTAGATAATAAAATTGACCCCATTATCGGTCGAGATGAAGAAATTAGAAGAACCATTGAAATTCTAAGTCGTAAAACTAAGAATAATCCTGTCTTAATTGGTGAACCTGGTGTTGGTAAAACAGCAATTGTTGAGGGGCTTGCATACCGAATTGTTCATAAAGATGTTCCTTCAAACTTATTAGATAAAACAATTATTGAATTATCATTATCATCTTTAATTGCAGGCGCTAGTTATCAAGGCCAGTTTGAGGAACGAATTAATAGTATTTTAAAAGAAGTCAAAAAAGCAGATGGTAATATCATTTTGTTTATTGATGAAATACATCAAATTGTTGGTATGGGTAGAAATCAAGGTTCAAATATGGATGTTGCTAATATTTTAAAACCAATGATGGCAAGAGGAGAAATCAAATTAATTGGCGCCACAACGCTTGATGAGTATCGTTTATATATTGAAAAAGATCAGGCATTAGAACGTCGTTTTACAAAAGTTTTAGTTAACAAACCAACAATTCAAGAAACTTTAACAATAATGCGAGGTTTAAAGCCACGGTGAGAAGCCTTTCATGGGATTAAAATCCATGATAATGCATTAATTGCTGCTGTTAATTTATCTGAACGTTACATAAATGATCGTAATTTGCCAGATAAAGCTATTGATTTAATTGATGAAGCAGCTGCAAAGATTAAAACGCAAATTAATTCACAACCAATATATTTAGATGAAATTAAACGTGATTTACAACATTTACAAACTGAAAAAGCCGCTTTAGAACCAGAAAAAGATGAAAAATCAATTAAACGTTTAAATGAAATTTTAGAAAAAATTAAATTAAAACAAGATGAATTTAACAATTTAAATGATTTGTATTTAAAAGAAAAAAAGCAAATTGACGATTTAAAAAATTTACGGCAAAAAATTGAAAGAATTCAACATGATATTGAATTTTATCAATCTGAGGGTAAGTATGAAAAAGCATCAAGATTACTTTATTCAGATTTACCATTATTTGAAAAACAACGAGAAGAATTAGAAAATAAAATTAATGAGAATAATAATCAAAAAATGATTATTGATTCATTAACAGAGAATGAAATTGCTGATGTTATTGCGCGTGCTACAGGAATTCCATTAAGTCATTTATTAGCTGATGAAAAAACAAAATTATTATCGCTAAACAAACGAATTGCTAGTCATGTTATTGGTCAAGATGAAGCAGTTAAATTAATAAGTGATGCGGTAATCCGTGGTCGTGCAGGTATTAATAATCCTAACCAACCTATTGGTTCTTTCTTATTTTTAGGACCTACGGGCGTTGGTAAAACAGAATTAGCAAAAACTTTAGCAAAAGAATTGTTCAATTCAGAAAAAGCCTTAATTAGATTTGATATGAGTGAATATATGGAAAAACATAGTGTATCAAAATTAGTTGGTGCTCCACCTGGTTATATTGGTTATGAAAATGCTGGAGTTTTAACTGAATCTGTTAAACGCAAACCATATAGTATTTTGTTATTTGATGAAATTGAAAAAGCACACCCTGATATTTTAAATATTTTATTACAAATATTGGATGAAGGTAGCATTAAGGATGCTAAAAATAATGAAATTAATTTTAAAAATACAATTATTATTATGACATCTAATATTGGAGCAGAAGCTTTATTAGAAAATAATAAAACAAAGGCATTACTTGATTTACAAAAAACTTTTAAACCAGAAATTTTAAACCGAATTTCTGAAATTATTTTCTTTAATAAGTTATCAAAAGAAATCATTTTTAAGATTAGTGAAAATTTACTTAAAGAATTAGAAAATTTATTAGCTAAGCAAGATTATTTAATTAAATTTGATGATAATATTGCTCAAATCATGGTTGAAGATGCTTATAGTTCAAATTATGGTGCAAGACCTTTAAAACGATGAATTACAAAACATTTAGAAAATGAAATTGCTAAATTAATAATTGAAAATCGTATTACAAAAAACATAAATTATAAAATAAATTATGATCGTGAACTAGATCAAGTTTTAATTAAATAATAATAAAAATCACCAACAATAAAATGGTGGTTTTTTATTCCAAATATTTAATTAAAACCTTTTTTTAGTAATATAAAGTAAAAAAGATTATTTTTATTAATTAGTATTATTCTTATAATTATTATTAAATTTTTAGAAAGATAGACATTAGCAATGTTAAAAAATTATTTTCAATCAAGTTGATTATATACAACCTTTTTATCACGTTTGGTACTTTTTAAAAAAAGCACATATTTTTTAGTAGGAATTAGCTTATTTGTTAATTTAATTTTTATAATTATAAATGGTTTAAATATTGCTAATAATATAAAAACGTATTTGATTTTATTTTATCTTTTTACTAGTATTAATTCACTTTTAACAATAGTCTTTAGCACTATTAAAGCTATTAATTTATTCAAAGATTTAAAGGATGAAGGAATTGAAATTTTAGTCTTTTCAAAAAGTATTTCACGTAAAAACATTATTTTTACTAAAATAGGTTTTTTAATATTAAATATTGTTTTTTGAAGTTTAATAACTTATATTTTAAATATTATTTTTTACGTAGTAAATATAAAGAATAATAACGGTATTAATTTTTTTTATTTATATGCTTTTTTTAATTATTATTTCTGTGGATTAATTTTTGCTAGTATTGCTGCTTTAATTGTTAGTCGTTGATCAAATAAAGTTGCTATGATTATTCCAATTAGTTGTTTTCTCCCCTTTTTAATTGCTGGTGGTGTTGCTAATTTGTATTCAACATCTAAAATTAATCAAGTAGCCAAATACATGAATATTAATTATGATAAATATGATAGTAATACAATTTTAGATGTAGAAAAATTTTATTTAAATAATCATAATGATGAAGTTTATTTAATCACTAAAAATTTAAATAATCCACAATTTAGTAAACGTCAGAATTATTTTTTGAAAGCAGCGTTTGATCACGCAAAAAATGCATCGACATTTTTTCATGTCTTATCTTGATTATCTGTTCCTTATCAATTAAATAATAGTTTTTATAAGAATGATATTGATCCTTTTAGTGTTAATAGCCAACACGAAAATTATTTAGATAAATATTTTAATTATCATGGTTTAGAATCAAAATTATATGATTATAAACTTAACAAACACCCTCATTTACCACAATTTAATATTAATGAAAATCAAAAAGAATATTTTGTTCCTGGAGCTTTAAAAAATACGAGTCAATTCCCAACACTTGAGAATCGTAATTTAATTTATGCGAGAGAAAATGTAGATCGTTTTGACGTTAATTTCATTGAGGATGATAATTTATTTTCATCAACTAATGATTTTGTTGGTGAATTAAAATGAGCGGTTATTAGAAATACATTAGAATCAAAAGTTTTCAATAACTTTGCCAAAAAATTTTATGATAATTTTGATGAAGATATTGATAAACCACAAATTATTGCTGCTTATAATGATGTAATTAATGAACAATCATCAATAAATTTTTCAACAATCGTTGATGAAAATAGTATTCTATTTGCTAAAAAGATAAATAATTATTATGTTAAAAATCTTGTTGAAAAGAAAATTTATTTCATTGTAGCTTTAATGTATTATTTATATTTTAATGAGGAACGTTGAAATCTTTTAGAAAAATTATTAAAAAACGATAAAGTTATTAATTTTTATCGTCCATCATCAATAAGAATCAATGTAAATAATTATGCATATGATATTGGAGGGATTGGAAGTTATGAATTAATGAAAAAAGTAGTTAATAACAAAACTTTATATCGTTACCAACTACAAAAAAGTAATAATTATGTTTTTCAAACAGCAAAAGAAGTTTATTCTATTAAACGTGCTGATCAAATTGTTAATAAAAATTATTATTGATTAATTTGAATTTTATTTAGTACGATTTTAATTATAAGCTTGGCTTTAATTTATTTAAAACGAGATTATAAATAATTATAATTACTTACTAAAACTTAGTTTATTTAGTTCATATTATTAATTAAACCTACTACAGAAGCAACTATATAAGTTTCTGTGTATGAAATTGAAAGTTCTAACTCTTTTATTAAAATTTTATTAAGATAAACTTGGCGTTGATTCTCTGTTTTCAGAATTAAAATATCTCCATATCCATATTTTAATTTTAAAGCTTTCATAACTGCTTCTTTACAGGCAAAAACGCTTGCAAGATAGCGTTTTTTTTCCCTTGATGAATTAAGTTGAAAATAGTATTCTAATTCATTATCAATTAAAATCCGTTTTGCAAATAAAGGATTATTTAATTCTTCACGATTTCATTCAATAATATCAATTCCATGAACTAATTTCATTTTTTTATTTCCTTACCGGACGTTTCTCTCAAACATCAAAAGTGCTTTTTTTATCAACAACTTTTTCTAAAAGATCAATAAAATTATTTAGTGATGTTGTGTATTCACGTTCTTTTTCGAATTTTCTTTTATATTCATTAAGTTCTTCTATTTTTAATATTGCATTTTTATGTTCATTTATAAATATTTCTAATTCATTAATTAATTCGTCTAAAAAAACATCTACACTTTCAGGATCGTAACCAACTTTGTTAGCAACAAATTTTTTATTTTTATACTCATTAATTTTATTATCATTTACCATGCACACACCTATTGATTTAAATTATCTTCTCTACTAGTTTAAATTATAACTTAAGAATTTAAATAATAAATATTCATATAGGGAATTTTAGGACCAACTATTGTACTCATATCTACATTAATTGTTTCTATTTTAATCGAATCTATATCTTGTGAATCGTGGTTTTGTTGTGATGAACTAGCCATTACAATATTTGTTATGCCTCCAATCATAGAAATAGCTGTATTAGCAATAATTGTCCCAAATAACATTTTATTTCAAAAACCTAATGCTCCAGAAACAAGTGGCATAAATCCTCCATAAATCATGTTTTTATTAATTATTCTTTGCATATTAAAAAAATGGAGTTCCTAAACTAATCGTTGAATTCATTGGTTTTTGTGCGATTCTTGCATAAGTGCGAGCAACAGAGTTATCGATCATTTGTTGAGGATTAAATTTTGGTTGAGGGTTAAAAGCATAAACTAATTGTGAAATCATTCCTAAGAATCCAACAACTGTTTGACCTAACATTGATGAAATTAAAGCGTTATTTCACATATAATTAAAAGAGTTAGAAGTTGAAAAACCACCATAATAAACTTTTTTAAAATTATCAGATATTTTTTGCATATTGTTAATTCCTTTCTTACATTAAAAGAATTAGTTAAAAAAGAAGATTTTATTTATTTTTAATAATTTGTTGAAAGTTACTAAAGTGTTCTTTAGCGACTTGTTTTAAAATTTTTAAGCCAAATTTTTGAAAAATATTACTAGCGACGTCATTAACTAAAGGATTTGAACTTCCTAACGGGATTTTAACGTTAAATTGTTCTTCAATAATTGCAATCATTTTTAAAAACATAACACGTGCAATTATTGACGCCAAAGCTACACTTGTATAAATTGATTCGGCTTTAGGGATTAATAAGTTTGGTTCATAAGGTTGAAAATTGACTTTTTGTAAATATTGATTTCAGTTTTTTAATGAACTAAAAGCATCAACAACACTAAAAATTGAATATTTAGCGTGTTTGTGAATTTCACTTTGTAATGCTTTATAATGTAAAATAGTTTTAAGAATATGTGCATTATTGTATTCTTTAATTAATTCATTGTATTCTTTAGGATTATAAGAAACAATTGTATATGAAATCTGATTTTTAATTTGTTGATATATTTCTTGCATTTGCTGATCATTGAGTTTTTTAGAATCTATGATTTTTAAATGATTTATTTTTTTAAAATCACTTTTTTTTAAACTCACTGCGCAAACAACTATACCTCCAAATAAATCGCCAACTCCAACCTCATCAGACCCAATAATTACTTGGGCACTTTCATAAATTTCTGATTGGCTCATAACATTTTGATTATTTTTTTTAGTGTTTACTTGTTGTTTTATAACATTAAATAGTGTTAAATCTTCTCTTTTTAAAAATGTGTTTAAAAAAGAATTTATATCATGAGTATTAATAGTACATGTGTTAGTATTGTAAATAATGATTAAAGTACCATCGATCTTAAAAGTATATTTAGCATAATTATGGTTGTTATGTACTAAATATGGTCTTCATAGAATTAAGAATTTATCAACTTGATTAGATGTTAATTTAACAGAAACAATTGCCATAAAAAACCTTTTATTAATGTCTTATAATAAAATTATAAGTTTAAACGTATTTATATTGTTTATAATTAATTAAATTAGTTTAATACTAGGAGTTCGATTATGAAATTTAAGAAGTTTGATAGTAAAAAATCGATTTTACGTTTTTTACAAGTTGATGAAACAAAACGTGAAATTAATTTGTCTTTTAATGACACAACTGATTTTATTTTTTTTCTAAAAGAAATTGCTGAAGATCCTAATATTGCTAAAAAGAATGCTAAAAAATTAACTAGCTTATACATTGAAATTAGTAATAAACTGGGTAATGATGACAACACTGATTTAAGCGTTTATGAAACAAAATGTAATAATTTAATTGAAGCCTGTGTTATTGATGAAGCAATCTATTTAGTTAATATGGCAAAGAACATAGTCATTTTCTTAGCTCATAACAAACTTGATCTTTTACAAAAAGATTTTTTTGATAAATTATTATTAATAGAATCGCATTTTAATTTTGATCAAAATCTTACTTATTCATATATTAAAAACTCATCAATTGCGTTATTGATATTTCATTTAAAGCAATTTATTAACATTTATGATGAATTTTTAAACAATTTTGAAAATGTTATTAATCATAGTTTAGAAAATTCAATTTCAACTAAAAATAAATTAACCCAACAAATCAATCATTTTAATACTATAAAACGTCGTCCTTCATAATAAAACAAATAATTAAGATACAGTTGCATTATAAAAACCCTTGGATTCATAAATAATCTAAGGGTTTTTATAATTTGATATTCTTTTGTATGTTATGATCTTAAAACTTTATAAATGAAATATGGACCAATTAATAATGGTAATATAGCACCAACGTGATAAACACTCATTCCGATCAATGAAATACCAATTCAATAAGTAATTAATGTTGACAACATTCCATATATCCCTGAATTTAATATTCCGTATGTGAAACTATTATTACGACGACGCATTGCTGCATTACCCGCTAATAGACCAACATAAACAAAATCGCCTGATATTGAATAACTTGCACCTACCATTATACCAACAAAGATTAGAGCAATAAAAATTTGAAAATTAATTTTTATTCCTAATTGTTTTGCTACTTGTTGGTTAGTAGCAATAATGTTTAGTTTGTATGAGTTAAATAATAATCATAATAAGCCTAAAATAACAAAGCTTGCTGCAATAATTAATGAATTTAATGGTGCTTTTTGTACTGACCCTACAATATGGCCAACAACATAATCATTAGCGTGATAATTTAATCAACCACGAATACTTTGTGCAATTGCAATTAAAAAGAATGTTAAAATAACTCCTATTAAAATTAGTTTTTTGTAATTAAAGTTTTCTTTTTGACGTGAAACAAAGAAATATAAAACCATTAAACAACAACTCATAAACATAAAAATTCATGGTTCTTTTTTTTGTAAGATGCTTAATTCGTTTGCACTTGTAAAATCAACTGGGATACTTAAAGCACATAATAAAATTAAATTAATTGTCCCAATACCCATTATTGATACATCTGCAAAACGGTTTCGTGTGATGCGTTGTAAGACATAACTACTTACACCTAAAGCAACTCCAGTAATAATTAATTGTACAACCTCTTGTCATATTACTTTAGCTAATTCACTAAAGCCTAACTTATTAGATAAGGTAACAGAAAAAATTAAAATAATGACAACTAATAAAGCAATCAATAAAGTTATTGTTATTAACAAAGGTTTAAAATGATATGGAATAAAACTTTTTTTATTTAATTCTAAGATGTGATTTTGTCCTAATATATTTTGTTTATCTTTAAAAAAATTAAATTTCATTTTCATAGTTATTCCACATTCCGACGGTATTGTTTTGAAACAAAAATATATGCAAAGACTGGTAAGGCAGCGATAGCTGAGAATAAATTAATATCAAATTGATTATAGACATTAATTAATCAACGTGAAGATGTTAATAGTAATAATGAAATTACAAATGATAATAATAATTGTTTAAAACTATTGCCTTTTGGATTTAATATTCGTGCCACATGAGGCGCTATCATTCCTAATAGTGTTAAAACACCAATTAAAATGATGCTTGAAACAGTTGCGACAACTGCAAAAAAAGCTGTTAGCCAAAAAATCAAATTAACTTTAATTCCTAAAGATTTTGCTAATAAATAATCTTTAGCAATGATTGTATAATATGGCGCCATAAATAAATTTGCTAAACTAGAAATAATAATTAATGGACCACCTATACATAATTGTTGTCATTGAAAATTAATTGGAGGTTCAACGAAACCTGTAATTTTAATGTTTATATCTTTTACAAGGTCTTCTAATAATACATTAATACCAGTAATGATACCTCCAATTGCAAATCCTACTAAAATTGGTTTAAAACTTGCTTCTAAAGCATTTCCTTTTACCAAGAAAAAATTAATTACAATTAGACATGAAGCAAAAACAATACCAATAATGAAAGGAAGATATAAAATTTGATTAATAGCAAGTTTACTAATTGCTAAACCTAAAATTGCAGCAGGTAAATATCCTAATGTAGTTGGTGAAGCTAGTGGGTTTCGTGAAACTACTTGCATACTGTACCCACTAAATGATAATGTTAATGCAGATAAAAAGATTGCAATTGGAGTAGCAATAAATTTACGAATATAAGGGGCACTTCCCTCATTTATTTCTTCACCTACATTTTTAAAATTCATTAACTCTTTACCATCAAAAAGACAATAACAAATTAGCACACAAATACTTAAAATAATTAATAAAGATGTTATAAGTCTTCTAAAATGTGTTTTTCAATCTAATTTATTTTTAAATTTTAATGATTTATTCTTAAACATAAAAACTTAATTATTTTTGTTTATTTTCTTTTGCTGGATCTGTTCAACTTACAACTTTTGTTCCTTCAACAGATTGTAATGTGTTTGTTGTACGATCATAGAATTCAAAATTAATTGGTGAACGAGAATTATTTGAATCGCCACGTTCAGTAGGAACAGCTTTTGGTATTGCATTGCCAATAAGAGTTTTAAAAGAACGGTTAATATGAGAATTATTACCACCTAGAGCATATAAATTCATACCAGCAACTTTTTGAGCATCACCAGTGAAATCTTTAAATTCGGTTTTTGTTTCATCTACTAAATCAGCTAAAAATCCTGGTAGTTTAGTATATGTTTTTCCTTTTTCTTTAACGAATGAAGCATAGTCTGGTTGAATTCCCAATGCCACACAATGATCTCATAAATTATAGAATCAGATTGCAAATTTATTATGATCATTATTAGAATTTTTTGGACGAATGTGTTTTAATGTTTGTTTTGATGGCATAGTTCAATCAAGACTAACACTTGCTAATTCACTATCACTTACCCCTAATCTTTTAGCAAGTGATTGAACTAAACGTACTGTTCCAATAGGTCCTCAAATTGAAGAATATTCAAATTGAAAATCAACTGGAATAATTTTGTTATTATTAACAGTTTTCTTAAAGAATTTTTCAAAATTTGATTTTAAAATCTCTCCATCTTCATTGCCTTCAAGATTGTTTGAGTCATAATTAAAGAAAACATAATCCGCAGTTCCATAAAAAGCTTCTTGCATTGATAGCATTCAATCATAGTCATTTTTTGACGCATTATTTTGGGATGCACCAATTCCATGTCAGTTATCAAAATATTTATCAGCATTATGGTTTTTTGGTTTAGGAAAACGTAAACCAAACCCAGGAACATTTGAATCATCTGGTTGAGAATACAATAAAGGGAATAAATCTTCTTGTTGGAAATAGTATAAATCTAATTTAGATGCATCTGAACTATTAAAACTTTGTGTTGATTCTGCTCATAAAACAGTTGTATTATTATCTCTTAATTTTTTAATAGTTGGTAAATTAGCAACTTTTCTAACATATTCACGAATCTTATTATTAAGTT
This sequence comes from Ureaplasma parvum serovar 3 str. ATCC 27815, assembly GCF_000019345.1. NCBI lineage: Bacteria > Bacillati > Mycoplasmatota > Mycoplasmoidales > Mycoplasmoidaceae > Ureaplasma > Ureaplasma parvum. Next base: position 461,815 of record NC_010503.1, read on the forward strand.
CTTTAGCATACTCTAAAAAACTTGTTTTACCGCTATTTTTCAAAGGTTCATGTGATGTAATTTCATAACCTGCATCATCCAATGATTTTGCAAACATTTCAAAACATTTATAAGGGTCTGTTAGTGAATTAAAAAAAGTACTACTATTATTAACATCACTTAAGATATATTTTTCACTAGATTTAGTTGCATTTTGTTTTGGAGCTTTTTTTGAAATTAACTTATTAAGTGTTGTTTTTCCTTCCTCTTTAACGTTATTGTCTTTTCTTGCACATGCTGTAGCAGCAACCGCAATACTTGAAATTAAAACAGTTGAAAAACCTACTAGCAATACTGCTAAAGATTTTTTATTTTTCTTAAACATATTTTTATTATCCTCATTTTTAAAATAATATTGTTTTGTTTTGACAAACAATTTCATTCTAATAGTAAAAAGAAAATATTCTATGATTTATATACCAAAAAATCCACTTTTTGATGTCCAATATTAGTTTTAGAAACAATTCCACCGCCAATGCAATGATCATTTTGGTAAAAGACAGCATATTGCCCAGGAGTAATAGCTCTAGCTGACTCATAATTTATTAGTACATTTTTGGTATTTTTAATAGGTAAAAAATCGTTTACTATTATTAAATCTTGTCGGTGACGAAAGCGTACCATAATTGGAATTTGAGGATTATATGGTTCAATAAAATTTATATTTTCAATTAATGCTTGAGTTGAAATTAAATATTGTTTTTCAAAACTTGAAGGGGCAACGTAGATTATTTTTTTATCGATATCTTTATCACAAACAAACATTCTCTCATTCATGCCACCTAGATTCAATCCTTTTCGTTGTCCAATTGTATAATACATTGTTCCTATGTGATGACCAATAATTTGATTATTGACAATATTTATAATTTGCCCTGGTTGGTTAGGAATATAATTTTGTAAAAAAGTTTTAAAATTACGTTCACCAATAAAACAAATCCCTGTTGAATCTTTCTTATTAGCTGTAATCAAACCGTGTTTTTTAGCAATAGCGCGCACCTGTAGTTTAGTTAAATGCCCAATAGGAAATAGCACATTCTGTAGTTGATTTTGGTTTAAATTACACAAAAAATAAGTTTGATCCTTATTTGTATCAATAGCTTTTAGTAAAAAAGATGAATTCCTATCATGCTTAACTCTTGCATAATGACCCATTGCAATATAGTCAGCTTGTAATTCATTTTTAGCATAATTTAAAAAAGAATCAAATTTAATAAATTGATTACATAAAATATCAGGATTAGGTGTACGGTTCTTTTGATATTCGCTTAAAAAATATTCAAAAACGTTATCTCAATATTCTTTAATAAATTCAACACGATATAATGGAATACCGATCTTTTGAGCAACAGCCTGAGCATCTTGGTAATCTAATTCACTCTCACAACCCTGATGCGTTTTATTAAATTCATGGTTATTTTCAAAATTTGCAATTGTATCCCAATTACTCATAAATAAACCAATCACTTCATAGCCTTCTTGTTTTAATAATAAAGCACTAACAGAAGAATCTACGCCACCAGACAAGCCAACAACGACACGTTTTTTTACTTTAACTTCCATAATATTTAGAAATCACCATCTTTAATTATTATAATATTATATAATTTTTTAATAGTGAATTCTTGATGCGTGAATTTATTTATAATATTAATTTAAGAGGTATATTAAATGAAAAAAGCAATTTTGATTTCCATTTCTTCATTAATTGGGATTAGTGCGATTGTCGCAACTAGTACTTTTTTGTCATTATCAGCCAAAACAAATATTTATGCAAAATTAATAAAATCAAGCGATCTTAATCAAAGTTTAAATTACACTAATTTATCAGATGCTAATATTGGAATTAAAGAAATGCTTTTAGGTACTAATAAAATTAATAATGGAAATTATGTTTTATATATTGGAACACAATCAAACCTTGATAATTTAAATTTTGTTTATGATAATCAAACTAACCATATTAATTCGATTAGTGATTTAAAATATAATGATAATTTGAAGTTTAATGGATCATTAGCAAAATCAATTAATAATGTCAAAAATTATGCAGATAAAGGTGTTTATGAGCATGTCCCAGAATTCTATAGTTTTATTGATTTAATGGATACTAATGTTTTTAAACAAAAACAAGATTATGAAAATTTAATTAAACAAAATAAATCAAGCACTATTAAAGAAGATCAAAATTGAGCTAACAATGCACCAACAGATTATTCTTTTGATGTTAATAAAAAGTATAAAGATAAAAGTGGAAGAGAAGTTTATTTTCGTAACGACACTCAAGCTGTTAAATTTCGTGAAATTTTAAATTTTTTAAAAAAATATTTATCAAAAGAAAAACTAATTGAATTAAGTACATCACAAACTCCTGGAATTGTTTTGTTTTATTCTCAAGACAATCTTAGCAAGGGTCCACAAGTTTATGCTAGTTCAAAAATATATGACAAATCAAAAAATGAACGTAAAGAATCATATGTTTCTGGGGACAACGTCTATAATTCATCACGTTTTGAATTTGGTGGAGATTTAAACGCTGCTATTTATAGTGTCTATGGTAAAAAATAATCAAATATAAAAACTATTGGTCCTTTTTCATACTTAATTACAAGTGTTCATATTTAAAAATATTTTTAATAATTAAAAATAAATTCAAAAAAAATAATATAAAAATAAGTTTAATGTTATCAAAAAACATTAAACTTATTTTTTAGTTGACTTTCTATATATATATATATATAATATAAAATAATTGGATAAAGAAATGTCGTGATTTAAGAGGAATTGATTATGCAATACTAGTTTTTTTGGTTTAAGATAGATTTATTAATAAAAACAAAACGAGCACGCTCAAAATTATTAGAAGTATGATTTTTTAAAGACATTAACAGTTCATCATTATCTTTAAAAATAACTTTATAATTAATTACTTGTGGATGATATTTTGAAATTTTTATAATAATATCATTTCATCATTTGTCTTCTAAATTATTAATAACTCAAAAACCTAAAATTGTTAAACGCTTTTCTAAATCTTTAGTAATTACGATTGTTAATCATTTATTTGATGATAAATTAAAACCATCGATAAAAATTTGATCAACATCTATATTATTTAGTTCTTGTTTTTTATTCTCTAAATAATCAAAAATTTTTAAAGCAATTTCATTACATAGTTTATCAACCATTTTGTCATTATAAATATTATAAATATCTTCTAATATTTTTTCATATTCATTTAATTGTAAATTATTGATTCCCAACGATAATAAGCGATATTCAAAATGTGAAATATCAACTTGGTATTTTGAAATAATTTTTGATTCAAAAGCTCCATTACGATCACGTGGAATATTAATTGAAACTTTTAAATCGTTCATATACAGTTGTTTTTTAGAAAAACCATTACGATAGTTTTTAGAATTACTACTTAAATAACGTTCAAAACGTTCATAATTTAAATGATATTTCATTTCGATTGTCAATATATATTCTAAAAAGGTTCTTGTAAAAGTACTAATATAGTCATCTAGAATTGGTTTGTGCAAATACTTGTATTTTTTAACTAACTTCTCTAGAATTGTAAAAATATTCTTTTTGTCCATAAAAAAACTCCATTGCAAAATAACAATGTTTAAAATAGATTCATTGTTAATTAATAATATTATTTATTAACATCACTAAGATTATCTTTTGACTTAGTGTGAAATAAAATTGTTTTTCTTTCTTGTTTTGTAGCGATGCTTAAAATATTTGTTTTGTGTCGATATATTAATAAACTTGCACTAACTAATAAGAAAAACCAAACATATCAGATTCCTTTTATAACATAATTTAAATCAAAAAAATACGTAGTGAAATTTTGATTATAGTATGGTATGTAATTAATTCCTGGAACTAATACTAAAAAACAAGTGAAAGTTGCAGTAATCATAGCAGATAAAGACATATATTTAGTAATTAGTAAAATGACCAATAGTGTAATGATTCCAATTAGCGCTACTATTGGATCAACTGTAATTAAAAAACCGCCATAACATGCAACTCCCTTCCCGCCTTGAAATTTAAAGAAGATTGGGTAACAATGACCAATAATGGTGAAAATACCACCAAAATAAACTAAAATGGCTTGATTAAAACCATTACTTAAATCAAATGGAGCGTCTAAAGCATATTTGTAAATAATGTAAGTTAAACTAACTGTGGTGATTGGTTTAATAATATCTAAAAAAAGCGTTAATATACCTAATTTTTTTCCGTGAACACGTATCATATTAGTCATGCCTGCATTTTTAGAAGCAAAAAGACGAACATCTTGTTTTTTAAAAACTAAGGATAAAATGATGCTTGCATTTAAACTACCAATTAAATACGAATATAAAGGAGATATGATTAATGTAAGAATATAAGCCATGACAATGTTATATACTTGATCCATAAAAACTCCTTTCTTTTGACTTAATTAATATCATAAGTTTTAAAACAAATAATTTTAGAAAACAAACATTTTCATATTTGTCAATATTAAATATAACACACAAGTTCAATCTTAAATATTAAAAATAAAAATTATTTTGAGCATAAATTTCAATTATGCAATGTTTTTTGTCTATAATAATATTTAAATATTAAAGCGATAAGGATGTGATAACTTGATTAATAATAAGAAATTTATTAATAAAACATTTGATAATACTAACCAAATACGATTGCAAAATAATTTAAAAACTTATGCTCCTAAATTTTTAAATTTAATTATTATTAATAATATTTTTGTATTAATTATGATTATTAGTTTGTGTATTTTCTTTTCTGATCCACATTTTTTATATCGAAACGATGTCATTTCGAACCAATATCGCCAATTTATATTTACATATCAGCAAACAGCAATCGCAATTGTTTTATATGTTTTAGCATGATATATAATGGTGAATTTTTTCTTCTTTGGCTATTTATTAGAATATGTAAAATTAAATAAATTTGAAACATTTAATTTTGCATTAGCGTCAATTTTATTTAATCCTTATGCTTATGTTATTATTGTTAAAAATTGAACATCATGATCTTTTTACTGACAACGTAGTTTTTATCATGTATTAAGTGAAAATAATAAAATTGAATTTAATATCAAAAATTCAAAAACAATTTTCGCTTTAGTTTTTTTAATTATTGCTATTCCTTTTATAATTTTTTCATCGATTGATTATGTCCCGAAGAATCCAGGGCGTTTGATTATTTTTAACAAAAATAGTTTAGGCGAAAAGGTTATTTACACAAACAATGTCTGATTTCATAATATGCATTATTTTACTTCTCAAGGGAATTGAATGTGTATTGGAATTGCATTCTTATATTTTATTAATCCAAAAGCACGTTGTACAAAAAACAATCGTGTTTTATTAATTGTTTTGTCTTACATTTTAATTATTAGTTCAATTTGATTATGTGTTTTGTTTCCAATGTTTTCACGGCAATCAACTTGAGTTTGATTTAATAATATGGTGGGTTTTTATAATCATTTAATTACTCCAATATCTTTTACAATTTTTGCTTATTATTGTATTATCAAAAATAAATATGCAATTCACATAAAGTATTTTTATGCATGAAAAGGATTTATGTTTTATGTAGTAATTTATGCAATGTATGCGCTATTTTTACCTCTTTTAGCAAATGTTACTGTTTATGGAGCAATTACGAATATTTGACCAAGCGCAAATGGTAATCCTATTTTTGTAACAATGTTATTCGCACTAATCGGTTATCAAATTCTTGTTTTTAGCATAAATTGAACCATATTAAAATTCATTAACAAATACAAAAATAATAAAATCTTAATTGGCTAATTTTTTTAAATGCAATTTTATTACCATGCATTTATAGAGCATAAATAAAAAAAGTGAAAGCAATTTATAAAATGCTATTCACTTTTTTTATTTTATTTAGCAACTTTTACAACTGCAAATTTAATAACTTTATCATTATATTTAAAACCATCACTAATAACTTCAACTACATGCATTGATGGTTTGTTTGTGTTTTCAACAACTTCAAAAACTTCCATTATTTCGTCATTTAAACTATCATTAACCTGTGGAGATATTTTTGTAATTTTTAGATTATCTAAACCATCAATCATGTTTTGAGAAAACATTTTAAACCCCTCAATGAAAGCTTGGATTTTAGGATCATCATAGTTTTGATTTACAATTTTCGTAAAATGATTAATTGCATCTAATAAAGGTTCCATTTTAAATTTGAAAATTTTAAAGACAGCATCATTTACTTTGGCTTCATGGCGTGCTTCTAGTTCATTAACTTTTTGTTCTAGAATTTGTTGTGCTTGTTTTGCTTTTGTTTCTAATTGTTTGATAAAATCTTGATTTAATTGACTAATTTGCTCTTCTAACTGTTGATTTTTATCTTTTAAAAGTGTATTGATATTTTGTAATTCTTTATTTTTCTTTAATTCATGTTCATATAATTCTTTATATTTAAATTCTTGCTTATTATGATTTTTAGTTTCTTTTTTATCAACTTGGTTGTTAACTTTGTCATTATTTTGGTGTTTGATGTTTTCATTATTTTTGCTCATTATTTACTAATCTCCTTTAATACTTTATTTTTATAATACTCAACATTTTGGTTTGTACGAGTAGAAATATTTTTTAAATAAGCAATTTCATCTTTGGATAATTCAACTGGCTTTGCATAACGAATTGTAGTATAAAAATCTCCATTCTTTTTACCAAAAATATTTGATTTTTTATTAACGATTCCTGATCCACTAATTCTAAATTTTTTACCTTCAGGAGTATTTGAAGGAATTTCAATGGTTTTAATACCATTAATTGTTACTACTTCAATTATTCCTCCAACAATTGCTTTGATGGGATCAATGTAAGTTTCTGAATAAATATCTAAACCATCTAATGCAAAATACTTTGATGGTTTAACACTAATGTGTAAATAAAGATCAAATTCTTGATTATTGACAATATTACCTTTTTTGCTTACTAATAATTTTTCACCTTCTCGTGTACCTGCTGGGATTTCAACAGTTAAATTAACACGTTCATTGATAACTTTTTTACCATAACATTGTTCACATTTGCTACTAGCAACTTTACCTGTTCCTTCACACTCATGACATTCAACTTCTTGTTGAATTGTTCCAAATAAGGAATGAACATTTTCAATGCTAGTTCCTCTACCGTGACATTTAGTGCAAATTTTGACATCTTTAGGATCTTTTGCACCTGTTCCTTGACATTTATGACACGTAATTTTACGATCATAATTAATATTTTTAGAAATACCATTAACAGCTTCCATAAAATCTAAATGTAAACGTAAGTGAATATCATATGTTTCATATTGGTTTGATGAATTATGTGAACTAGAAGCATTATTAAAAAAACTGCCAAAAATGTCATTAATATCAAAATCAACACCACCAAATCCTCCACTAAACCCAGAAAACCCACTAGCACTGCTAAAACCTTGTGGACCATCATGGCCAAATTGGTCGTATTGTGCACGTTTTTTAGAATCAGATAAAACCTCATATGCTTCATTAATTTCTTTAAAAAGAGTATCATCAGCAGATTTATTACGATCAGGATGGTGTTCTTTTGCTAATTTACGAAATGCCGCTTTAATCTCTTCAGGAGTTGCTGATTTACTAACACCTAAAATTTCATAATAATCACGTTTTGCCATACTTAAAACATTCCCCCTAAATATGATAATTACAATGATATATTATAACCTAAAATAATAAAAATTAGCAATCATCATATCTGATTGCTAAAAATAATCATAATTAATTATGAAAAAATAGACAACGTTATTCCTTTTTTTCATGATGTTCATGATGACAAGGTTTGCATAAATCCATTTTATTCATATATAAATTAATTGTTTTGTAATTTAATTTAACATTATATTGTGTTTCAAGAATTTTTTGAATTTTACGACAACCAATATAATGCTTATGACTTTTACAAATTTTTTCAATTAAATCCATATTTCTTTTTTTAATTGGACAAACTTGATCTATTTTTAAGTCTTCTAGTCATTTATAATAACCAGAAATTGATACATCAAACAACGGAATTAATTTCGTTAAATGCATTTGGTGGTTTTTAATCAATTCATGAATCATTTTAAATTTTTCTTTTTTTGATTCATGATGACGATAAGCATTAATTACCTTAATAATATGATTTTGTTCTCATTCTTCATAATGATTAATTCTTAATGCATTGATATCAATGTTATCGACAATTTTTGACATAAGCAAAATAATTCCTCTCTTGACTATACTTTATATTATATTTGTTTATGTAAATTTTTTGCAAGTGATAACGTATTAAATAACCTACAATAAAAATTGCATACATAAATAAACACATAATTAAAGCGTTTAATCGGTAATTTAATTGTAAGAATTGTGCTACGGTACCATATTGTGCATAAATTGGAGAATATCAATCACCAAAACTAAAACCACTAGCGTTATTCTTAATATTAAAAATTAATATCATCACGTTAACATAAATGATATAAGTAATTAGAATAATATGAATGATGATATATATCCAGTATATTTTAATGGTTTTACGCGTGTTTACAAATAAATAAAATCCAAAAAGACACAAATAAAAGTGTAAACTAAAATAAATGGGATTAGGCTTGTCCCCTATAAAAATATAAGTTATTAAACGATTTCATCTAATTGGTTCATCACCAATTAGTCCACCAATAATTGTTAACAAACCAAAACAAAAGCACAAAAAACCTAAATGATTAATAATAATCTGTTTTTTATCAAAAATGGCTACACATGAAATTAATACTGAAAAACAAGGACATCAATCTAATAAAAATGTGCGTGAAATTGTAATAGATGCTTCATATAAATCAATATCATCACTAAATTTATCCCTTAAAACATTGATTATTTCAATATGATTAATAAAAAAAACATGAATATTTGGTGCTCATCGCAAACAACAAAAATAAATTAAAAAACTTATGCTAATTAGAGTATTAATAATTCATTTAGTGTTTATAAAATAATTTCATGTTAACCAATTATGTTTTTTAATTTGTATTGGTTTAATAAGAAAATTAGCTAAACCAATACAAGTAATGCAAAAAATAGTTAAACCAATTAAAAAATAATTTGCTGACAAATAACAAGCACTCCTTATTTTTTAGTATAATTCTAAGTATTAATTAAACCAAATTAATGTTTAACTTTAATAATTATATTACAACATTATTACGAGTCTTAGTAATGTTGTTTTAAGTAAATAATTCAAACAAAAAAAGGAAAAAGAGAGTATGAAAGATTATAAAAGCACCCTTAATATGCCTACTACAGGTTTTGAAATGCGTGCTAATTTAAACGTTAAAGAACCAAAAATTCAACAATTTTGAGTTGAACACCAAATTTATGAAAAATTGCTAACTAAAAATAAAGACAAGAAGCCTTTTATCTTGCATGATGGGCCGCCATATGCAAATGGAAATATTCATATTGGTCACGCTTTAAATAAAATACTAAAAGATTTTGTTGTTTCATATCACAATATGAATAATTATTACTCTCCTTATATTCCAGGATGAGATACACATGGTTTACCAATTGAGGTTGCCTTATCTAAAAAAATTAAATTATCTAATCTAAGTGTTAATGAACGTCGTGAACAATGTAAAAAATACGCTTTAGAACAAGTTAATAATCAAATACAACAATTTTTAAGATTAGGAATGATATCAGATTTTAAACAACGCTATTTGACATTAGACCATAATTACGAAATAGATCAATTAAAACTTTTTACTTATATGCTAAAAAAAGGTTTTATTTATCAAGACTTTAAGCCTGTTTTTTGGTCATGATCATCACAAACAGCATTAGCAGAATCAGAGATCGAGTATGCTGATCGTCAATCTTCAGCTATTTACGTAAAAATGAAGGTAGTTGATCATAATGATTTGTTTACTGATAAACCAACATCATTAGTGATTTGAACAACAACTCCATGAACATTACCAGCTAATTTAGCAATTGCAATTCATCCAGAATTAGTTTACAGTTTAATTGAATATAAAAATGAAAATTATATAATCGCTAAACCTCTTGTTGAAACTTTTGTAAAAAAAGTTGGGTTTGAAGATTATAAATGAATTAAAGATTTTAAAGCTAATACTTTAGAAAAAATAAAATATATTTCACCAATTAGTAAAAAGCATGCTTTTGTGATCATGGATGAGTATGTTAGTGCTAATGACGGAACGGGTTTAGTTCATAATGCGCCTGCTTTTGGTTTAGAAGACTATTATGCATGTAAAAAATATGGTATTGAAACAGTAGTTATGATAGACCAATTTGGTAAATACAATGCATTAGTAAATGATTTAGAATTAGAAAATATGTTTTATGAAGATGCTAATCAAGTTATTTTAAATCGTTTGATGAATGAACATTTATTAATCCATCATGAAGTTATCACTCATAGTGTTGCACATGATTGAAGAACAAAAAAACCTGTTATGTATCGTGCCACAAAACAATGGTTTGTTTCTATTGAAAAAATTTTACCTAACATTTTGCAGACCCTAAATAACGATGTTAAATCAACTAGTTTTAGAGGAATTGAAAGAATGCATGAAATGATTGTTAATCGTAAGGAATGATGTATATCACGTCAACGCGTTTGAGGTGTTCCTATTCCTATGATTTTTGATGAGAATCATAATGCAATTATGGATCATGAATTAGTAGAAAATATCATTAATGTTTTAAATGAAAAAGGTGTTAATGCATGATTTGATTTAGATGTAAATGCTTTTTTAACACCTAAGTATTTAAGTATGAAAAATAAAACTTTTTATAAAGAAAAAGACATTATGGATGTTTGATTTGATTCTGGTAGTTCATATAATATTTTAGGACACTATAACCTAAATTATCCAGCAGACGTTTATTTAGAAGGTTATGATCAATATCGTGGTTGATTTAATTCTTCATTAATTACAGGGACAATTTTAAACAATCGCGCACCTTATAAATATTTAGTAGCACATGGAATGGTTCTAGATGGTGAAGGATATAAGATGTCAAAATCAAAAGGAAATGTTGTTGATCCATTAGATGTATGTAAGATTTATGGAGCAGATGTTTTAAGATTATGAATTGCTAATTCAGATTATCAGAATGATACAAGAATTTCAGAAGAGATATTAAAACAAAATGCTGAAATTTACCGAAGAATTAGAAATACTTTATTTAAATATTCATTATCAATCTTAAATGATTTTGAACCAAGTGTTGATTTTAGTTTTAATGTTCGTCAAGAAGAGCAATTTGTTTTAAATGAATTTAATGAGTTACATATAAAAGTTATTAAAGCATATGAGAATTTTGATTATCAAACCGTTGTTAAACTATTTAACAAATTTATCTTAGATTTATCATCATGATATTTTGAAAATATTAAAGATGATATGTACTGTTTGGCAATTAATGATCCAATTCGCAAACAAATTCAATCAGCAGTTTATTGAATTTTAAAAAATTCATTAATTGATTTAACACCAATTATTCCACACACAACTGAAGAAGCTTACTCGTTTTTAAAAGATGCTAATAAAAAAGAATCAATCCGTTTAGAGGATTTTTATGATCAATCCCAATTTCAATTCAAAAAAGGCATTGCTCATGTTAAAGCATTCTTTAGTATTAAAGATCAAATTTTTAATGAACTTGAAAATGCACGAAAAAATAATATTTTAAAGAAAAATAATGAAGCTTTTGTAACAATTGCAAAAAATTTGATTTTAGATGATTATTTGATAAATAATCCAAAACTATTAGCAAAATGGTTTGGTGTTGCTAAGATTGAATTTGCTAATAACACAAATGTGGCTAATGCTAATTTTAAAAAGTGCTTACGTTGTTGAAATCATTTCCCTGATGAAGAAATGTACAATGATGAATTATCAATGAATTGTTATAAAGTAATTAATAAAATAAAATAGAACATGAATGATAATTATTTAATTTTAAGCATTGAATCAAGTTGTGATGAAACAAGTTTAGCGTTATTTGAAAATAATAAATTAATTGCTCATAAAATTAGTAGTTCAGCATCTATACAATCACTTCATGGCGGTGTTGTTCCTGAATTAGCAAGTCGTTATCATGAACAAAATATTAATCACCTATTTAATGAAATTTTAAATGAAACAAAAATCAACCCTTTAACTATCACTCACGTTGCTTACACTGCAATGCCTGGTTTGCCAGGTTGTTTACATGTAGGAAAAGTTTTTGCGAAACAATTAGCTGTTTTAATTAATGCTGAATTAGTGCCAATCAATCATTTACATGCGCATGTTTTTAGTGCAAGTATTAATCAAAATTTGACTTTTCCATTTTTGGGATTAGTGGTTTCAGGAGGGGAAAGTTGTATATATTTAGTAAATGATTATGATGAAATCAAAGTTTTAAATCAAACACACGATGATGCAATTGGTGAATGTTATGATAAAATTGCTCGTGTTCTTGGTTGAAAATATCCAGGGGGTCCAATTATTGATAAAAATTATCAAGAAAATTTAGCAACATTAGAATTTATTAAATCACAGCCCGCTGCTAAAGATTTTAGTTTTAGTGGGTTAAAAACTGCTGTAATTAATTACATTCATAATGCTAAACAAAAAAAGATAAGTTTTGACCCTGTTGTTGTTGCTTCAAGTTTTCAAAAATTTGCAATTAATGAAATTATAAAGAAAATTAAATATTACTTAAATTTATACAAATTAAATCATTTAGCAATTGGGGGAGGCGTATCAGCTAATAGTTTACTCCGTAAAAAAATTCAATCTTTAGATGTTATATCATATATTCCAGAAATGATTTATACAGGTGATAATGCTGCTATGATTGGGGCTTATGCTTATGCTTTAATTAAAAATCATAAGAAATCAATATTAATAAAATAATGGTAGAAAGAAAAGAATTTAGTATGAAATATAAAAAAATTATAACGAGCGAATCTGTTGGTGCAGGCCATCCAGATAAAATATGTGATCAGATTAGTGATGCAATTTTAGATGAATGCTTAGCACAAGATAAAAATTCACGTGTAGCTTGTGAAGTTTTAGCTTGTAATCGTTTAATTGTTATTGCTGGGGAAATTACCACGCATGCATATGTTGATGTAGTAAAAACCGCTTGAGAAATTATTAAACCTTTAGGCTATAATGAAAATGATTTTACGATTATTTCTAATGTTAATAAACAATCAGTAGATATAGCGCAAAGTGTTAATAAAGCAAATAAAGATTTAATTGGAGCTGGTGACCAAGGAATTGTTTTTGGCTATGCTTGTGATGAAACACCTCAATATATGCCATTAACAACAGTGTTAGCTCATGAATTACTAAAAGAAATCGAAAAACAAAGACGTAATAAAGAATTTGTTAAAATTCAAGCTGATATGAAATCACAAGTAAGTATTGATTATTCTAATTGTACGCCTGTTATTGAGACAATGTTGGTAAGTATTCAACATGATGAAGATTATAACATTGAATATTTTAATAAAAAAGTTAGCACAATTATGGATCAAATTGCTATAAAATATGGTTTAAATACCGATTTTAAAAAAATTATTAATTCCTCAGGGAGATTTGTAATTGGTGGTCCAATTGGTGACACTGGTTTAACTGGAAGAAAAATTATCGTAGATACTTATGGAGGAATAGGTCATCATGGTGGTGGTGCTTTTAGTGGCAAAGACCCTACTAAAGTTGATCGTAGTGCTTCATACTTTGCACGTTGAATAGCTAAAAATGTTGTTGCAGCTAAGCTTGCTAAACAGTGTGAAATTCAATTAGCTTTTGCAATTGGAGAACCACAACCTGTGGCAATGTTTGTTAATACATTCAAGACTAATTTGGTTGATGAAAAGAAAATTTTTGAAGCAATTAATAAAAGTTTTAATTTTGATATCAAAACGTTTATTAATGATTTAGAATTGTGAACAACTAAATATTTACCAGTAGCAACTTATGGTCATTTCGGTCGTGATGATTTAAACTTAAGTTGAGAAAAATTAAATAAGGTTCAAGATTTAATAAAATATAGTAAATAAATTTAAAAAACGATACGCACAATAAAGGGCATATCGTTTTTTTAATAAATAATATAATGGTGCTCAAGAAGGGACTCGAACCCTTATGATTTCTCGGTTGATTTTGAGTCAACTGCGTCTGCCATTTCGCCACTTGAGCAAATTAAACATTAATTATTATAACAATTTTGAATTTAAAATACTAGTAAAAGATTAATTAATTTTAGTTTTGACAATTTGGACAATAATAAGTTCCCCGACCGTTGACCTTTGTTTTTTGAATAATTGTTCCACAAATTTGGCATGGTTCTTTAGCGTGTGTGTGAACTAATAACATCTTTTGAAACAAACCTGTTTCATCATTACCAAATTTATAAGTGTGGATTGTTGTTCCTTTATTTTTAATTGATAATAATAAGATTCGTTGTGCTTCTTTTGTGATCTTTTCATAATTTTTTAAAGTAAGATTTTTAGCTAATATTGTAGGAAAAATTTTAGCTGCAAATAAAATTTCATCAGCATAAATGTTACCAATTCCTGAAACAACAGATTGATCTAACAAGGCTGTTTTAATGGCTTTATTACTTTTTTTTAATTTTTCATACAAATACTGCGCTGAAAAATTATTATCTAGCGGATCTAAAGCAATCTTTTTTAATTCTTTTGAATCTAAAAAAGATTGTTGCTCATAAATGTGAAAAGTTCCAAATTGACGCGTATCATTATATCTTAATTGCATACCATTATTAAATTCAATAATAATATGAGTATGTGCTAAATTAAATCATTCCTCTTTTGCTTGATAATAAAATTTTCCCTCCATCCGCAAATGTACACTTAATACTAAATTATTACTTAAAAAAAATAATAAATATTTACCAAGACGTTTAATTTTGACTATTTTATGATTAATTAACAGTTTTTCAAATTCTTGTGGTGTTTTATTTTTTAAAATTTTAGGTAAATGAACAATAGTTTTTTTAATAAAAATATCGAGAACATGATGATTTAAATAATCAACAATCGTTTGTACTTCTGGTAGCTCTGGCATTTTTTAAACCCCCTTATATAGCAGATTATAATATGGATAAATTATTTATAATAATTTTGCATATTATTTATTTTTAAAGATGTGAATAACTCATCTAATTCTTGAGTATTATATGGTTTTAAAACAAAATTTTCTAATTTTTCATCAAACAATAAATCCGTTTGAATCGCCGCTAATTTTTTTGATAAAAAAGCCATATCTTTGTGTTCAATTAATTTATTTTTAACACTAGGTGCTATTTTTTCTAAATTAGTATAAATATTTTCTATATTATCATATTTTAAAAGTAAATTAATAGCTGTTTTAGGGCCGATTCCCTTCACGCCAATTAAATTATCACTACTATCACCCACTAAACCCTTATATTCAATAATTTGATACGGTAAAATGCCATTATTTAATAATGAAAAATTTGTTAAATTAATTTCTTGCATAACACTTGTCCCTGTTTTTAAGAGTTTAAGTTTTGTGTTTTTGTTAATTAATTGCAACATATCACGATCTGAACTATAAATAGTTGTATCAACATCAAACTTATTCATTAAATTACTAAAAGAACCAACAAAATCGTCAGCTTCAATTCCAGGTTGTGAAATTATTCGAAAACCCATAGCAACGAATAGTTTTTTTAAATAGGGTAATTGAACAATTAGTTTTGCATCCATAGGTTTACGTGTCGCTTTGTAAGCAGCATATTCTTGAGCACGAAAAGTTTGTTTAGAAGCGTCCATAGCAATTAAACCATAAGTAAATTGTTCTTGATTTAAAATCTTAAAAATCATTGAGGCTACTAATTTAATGGCATTAGTAGGCATTAATTGTTTTTCAACTGCTCATTCAGCTTGTTTATAAGTAGCGTGAAAGGCTCGATAAATCAATGAATTTCCATCAATAACAATTGCTTTTTTCATAATCTAAATCCTTTGCTTAATATTTACAATAAAATTAAAATGATTTAATAATTTAACTCCAAAAACATAAATACCTCCAATACTAATTTCATCAATTAAATATTTACTATTTTGAAAAATTGTTAGTGTTTGTTTTTTATTATCAATTAGTGTTTCTAAATAAAAGATATCATTCCCGTTTTTAGTTTTTGATTGCTTAATGTTTAAAACTTGTGCAAGAATGTTTGTTTCATAATTTGTGTTTATTTCATAAAAGTCTTTAATTGTATATTTTAGTTTATTATAATCAATTTCAGTTTTATAATTTGCGTAATTTAAACTATTCAAATCAATTCCTAAATACTGAATTTCATCATCTAAATAACGATCATTAACACTCATATCTTTTGCATAATCTAAACCCACTAAATTTAAATCAAAAAAATGACCATTCAATCCTGTTTTTTCAAAAATTTCATTCAAATTATTTAATAAAAATAAACGATTAATTCCAAAACTATCAAAAGTGCCGACTCGTATCAAAATTTCAATGTTTTTTAAACTAACATTGCCTTTTTTTAAAGCATCAATGTATGAAATATAATCGCTTAAAGTTGATTTTTGCAGAGCAGATTTGATTTTTTTAAGTAATTCATCACCAAAACCCTTAATTGTTTTGAAACCAAAACGAATTATTTGTTTTTGAGTATCAATAACAAAATCATTACTAAAATATTGAATATCAGGGCCCTTGATACTAATATTAAATTCTTTTGCTTCATTTAAGTATGATAATAATTTATCTTTTGATGCACTAGTATGTGATAATAATACACTTAAAAATTCTAATGTATAATAATGTTTTAAATACGCTAATCAATAACTAATATATGAATATGCTAGTGAATGTGAATGGTTAAAACCATAATGTGCAAACGAAAAAATATATTCAAAAATTTGATTAACCAATGGTTGTTTATAATTATTATTCAAAGCACCATTGATAAAATCATCTTTTAATTGGATTAAAATTTTTTCATCTTTTTTTGATATTGCACGGCGAAAATTATCGGAAGTAGCAATATCAAAATTTGCAATAGTTTTAACTAATTCAATCACTTGCTCTTGATAAACAATAATTCCATAAGTTGGTTCTAAAATTTTCCTTGTGGCTTCGTTTCAATAACTAAACTCTTCACGTTTAAAACGACGTTCAACAAATGTTTTAATATTTTGTTGTGGACCAGGACGAAAAAGAGCTGAAACAATAGAAATATCTTCAATATTCTGAGGTTTGACCTTTAATAGTACTTTTTTCATTCCGGGCGATTCTAGTTGAAATATTCCGTTTGTCCTTGCTTTAGCTAAATCTTCAAAGACAAATTTATCATTATAGTTAATGTTAAAGAGATCAATTTTTTTATTTTGATTTTCATAAATCATTTTTAAAACATTATCAATAATTGTTAAATTTTTCAAACCTAATAAATCCATTTTAATTAAACCAAAACGCTCTAAATATTCCATTGAATATTGTGATAAAGGACGGTCATTAATACCTAGTTGAATTGGAATAATATTTGAAATTAAACTATCACTTAAAATTATCCCTGCAGCGTGTGTGCCTATTTGGCGAGGAGCATTAATTAATTTTTTAGAAATTTCAAACAACTCTTTATGCAAAAGATACATTTCTTTTAAAATCGTATTTTTTTTAATTGCTAAATCAAGATCTTCATCATATTCAGGTTTAATATTTTTACAAATTTTATCAATTACTTTTAAATCAATTCCCAAAATCCGCCCTACATCTCGAATAGCCATCTTCGCTTTTAAACGTTGAAACGTTAAAATGTAAGCAACATGATCATTGCCATATTTTTCAAATAAATATTCAATAACTAGATCGCGTTTTTCATCCATAATATCAGTATCAATATCTGGCATACTTTTTCTGGTAGGATTTAAAAAACGTTCAAAAATTAAATTATGTTTAATAGGATCAATATCTGTAATATGTAAACAATAAGCTACTAACGAACCAGCAGCACTCCCACGTCCTGGCCCTACAATGATACCATTACTTTTAGCAAAATTAATAAAATCATAAACAATTAAAAAATAATCATCAAATTGTTTTTCATTAATAACATCTAATTCATATTTTAATCTTTGAACATAAATTTTATTAACTTGGCCATCGTTAGCATTTAAGCGTTTTTTTAATCCGCTAATACATAATTGTTTTAAAATTTCACTTGAAATAATTGAATTTTGTTTATCATAAACCGGAATATTAATTGGTAAATCATGAATTTGTACTTTTAATTCATTTAAAACTTTATTTAAATTATTTAAAGCAATTGGTGAAAAAAATGATTGTGCTAGATTATCATTTAGAAAATGATTATTATCAAAATCGCAACAATTTTTAAAATCTTCTAACTTTAAATCATTTTTGATTGCTAACATTGCTAAAAAAACAATTTTATCATTTTTGTTAGCATAGAAAACACTTTGTAATGCAATCGCATTAGGAGCATTTTGATCATGCGTTTGATAAAAATTAGGACTCTTAAAAACTATAGTTCCTTTTTTACAAACAATAATTAAGTCATCAAAATCATCTTGAATTTCAAATTCTTTACTTGTCATAATTCAAGATGATCATTTGATTAATTTTAAATAGCCATTATAATTTTTAGCATAAGCTACTAAAGTAGCATTTTGATATTCAAATTCTAATCCGATAATAGGAGTTAAATTATGTGCTTTTGCTTTATCATAAAATTCGATACAGCCATACATATTATTTAAATCAGTTAAGCAAACGTATGGTTGTTTGTTATCTAATGCGTATTTAATTAAATCATCAATACTTAAAGTACTATTAAGTAAAGAATAATGTGAATGCACATTTAAATTAATAAACATTATAAATTTTGTTGTTTCTCTTTAATAATTTTTTTGATCTTTTCACGTGTTTTCTTATCAATTTTTTCATATTCTAAGATATATGATAATTCTTCAATCGAATGTTCTTCGTACGGTTTTTGTTCATCAATATCATTAATATCGAAAATAGATGTTTCTTGTACTTTTGAACGCTCAAATAACTTTTCAAAATCACTTTTTTTATCACTCATAATTTATTACACATCCTTATAAAAATTTTATTAATTTATTACCTAATATTATAAATAAAATTAGGTAATGGCTTATATTTTTATTTAATCAACAACTATTTTATTTTTAATTAGTGCATCAAGAGCACTTAATAAATTTTCTAATTGATCTATATTAGTTAAACTACAACCTGCTGCCAAATCATGTCCGCCTCCATTAAATTGACTAGCAACCAAACGTACTTTGTACTTATTACTTCGTAATGAGACTTTATAAGTATTTGTATTTTCATCAAAATATACGATGAATCAAATGGGATAATTTTTAATATTACTTAATAAATAAACTTTATCTCCTCATCTTGTAAAATGATATTTTTGATTTCATTGCGGATCAATGTTTAAGTATGCAACTTGTCCTTGTGTTTTGATTGTTTTAACCAATTCATTATCAAATAAAATATCATTTAAATTACGTTCATACAATTGTTGATAAATTTGATAATGTTTGACATTATTTTTAAAAAATCAAGACATAATCTCATATGTAAAATCACTTACTTTATCGTACATCAAACGATTTGAATCAGTAGTAATACCTAATAAAAGATAATTTAAAGTTTTTAAATCAAAATTTAAATTAGTATGCATTAATGAATATGCTATCATTTCACAAGCTGCAATTGATTGATCATTAATGTATTCAAGATCAGTATAAGTTATTGTTTTTACATGATGATCAACTAAAATTGTTTTTTTTGCTAATCTATGTTTTTGTGATAAAACTCTTTCTTGATTAGCTGTATCAACAATAAAAGCTATTGAATCTTTAATAAATTCATCATCAACTTCATTGGGATCAAATGTAAAAAAATTTTTAAAATCATTAGGATTTAATGCGTTAACCCCAACAATTTTAACTCTTGTTCCAAAAGTATTTAATTTTAAAATTCGTGCTAATGCGAAAGCAGAACCTAAAGCATCACAATCAGGATTTGTATGAACAAAAATAGTGATTTTATTAAAACCATATGTTTGTTCAATTAATTTTGTTAACAAATCTTTTTGCATAATAATTTTCTCCCATTTTATGATAAATTAATTTTAGTGATTTCTTTAGTGTAAACTAATTCATAAATTGCATCTAAAACTAATGATTCTTCTTCTAATTTAGCAGCTGTTTGAACATTAGGATTGGTTGTTGGATTCTTAGGTGCAAACAAGCTACATGAATCATCGTATGGCAAAATCGATAATTCATAAGTATTAAACCGTTTAGCTAAACTAATTATTTCTTCTTTATCGTAAGCTATTAAAGGTCTTAAAACTAAAAAATTATCTAAAACACTACTAATTGTTTGCATGCTATTTAAAGTTTGTGAAGCAACTTGTCCAAGTGCCTCCCCAGTTACTAAAGCATTTGCTTTAACACTTATTGCTAAACGTTTAGCAATACGCATAAAATAACGACGCATAAGTGTAATTCGATAAGATTCTTTAGAAATGTGCGCAATTTCGTCTTGTAATTTAGTGAAATTGCATACATATAGATTCGCTTTTGTTAATTTATTATCTAATGTTATTTGTTTTGCTAATGCAATTGTTTTATCTAAAGCTTTTTGTGAAGTGTGCGGCGGAGTAATAAATGTAATAAAATCAATACTAATTCCTCGTTTCATAATTAAACGAGAAGCAACAGGAGAATCGATTCCTCCAGACAGTAACACTAAGGCCTTACCATTAATACCTACCGGCAATCCTTTAGCACCCATAATTTTATGACCATAAACTATAGCACAATCATATTTTATTTCAATATTAATTAATAGTTGTGGACGATGAACATCAACTTTTAAAAGGGGTGAATTTTGCAATAAATAAGCAGCGCACATTTGTTTAATTTCCATTGAATTGTATTTAAAACTTTTATCACTACGACGGGCTTCAATTTTAAATGTTTGTTCATAATCATTTATAAATTCTTTACAAGCTAATTGAATTTCACTAAGTTCTTTATCAACTTGATAAGCAATACAAATAAAAGCAATTCCATAAACTTCTTTCAAATCATCAATAATTTGTTTTAAATTATAATTTTCTAAATTGATAATTTTCAAATTATCATAACCAACACAATATGTTAAATTTTGATATTGTATTAATATTTGTTTGATATTGTGCACTAAAACTTTTATAAATTGTGTTCGATTTTTACCTTTTAGTGTTAATTCCCCATATTTAATATAAATTATTGGTTTCATATTTATTGATTCACACCTTATATCATTCAAGATCTTCTTTAGTTAATTTAGGACTAATACCTTTTATAATATACTCTTCGTATCATGTTTTTGCTTTTGAAATAACTTTTTCGAATTCATTTAGATCAAGCTCATAATTAACTAAAATAATTTCATTTTTATTAATATCAAATGCTTGCGGATTAATATAATCTTCACTTGTTAAAAAAGCAATAGCAAAAATTCCTTTACTAATTTTTCTTAAATAACAATACAATCCTAATTGTAATTGATATTCATCTGAAATAATAACTTCACTTTCATCATTATTAAATCATTTTGCACGTTTATCGCCTTTCTTTTTTATAATTGGATGATTATGTTCATCTTTTTGTAGCACAAGAACATAATCAATTGTTTTAAATGAAAAACTATCAATAGATGTTGTTTTAATTTCTAACATTGGTTGATTTGGGTACAATAATTGACCATTTTCATCAATTGGTTCACCATCCGGAATTCCACCAAAAATTTGATTATCTTTAAACACATCATAACCAATTTGCGCAGGTTCGTATTGTTTATATTTAACTTTTAAAACAGTCTCAACATAATCTTTGATTTTTGGTTCAATTACAACACCGGCTTGAGCGTATATTGGATCGATTGGTTCATTATAAATTTTAACCATCATTGCTCAGGTACGAACTGGATTAGTAAAATCACCAATATTCAAAATAGAACCTAATCTACTACCTGTAATTTTTGCAAAATATCGTTGATAACGTTTTTTATAATCGCTTGATAAAACAATTTGGTTATCAACTAATCCAAAATCTTTATTTGGCGTTTTAATAAATGGCATAAACTAACTCCTTATTTTAGATCCATTAACTTTAAATTATAATTTATATAATTATTTATTTTTTATAATTATGTATAAATGAATAATCATATTTAATAAAAAGAAAGTTCAAAAATGAAAACAATAAATTTAAAAAAAGAATTTAATCAATATTGTATTAGTTTAAAAACTCAAGATCTTATTAAACAATACTTTAATGATGAAAAATTAAAAGAAAAATTATTAAAAAATCGTTTAATTGGATTAATTAGTTTAATTATCATTTTTATAATTGGTGTGGGAATTTTAATTCTTGGTGCTTTTATTAATAAAGGTAATGGCGCTAATTTAAATAATGGGGCAATAACTTGTGTTATCATAGGAATTTTCTTTTTGTTATGTTTATTAATTCCTTACACTATTGTTGCAAATCAAAATAAAAAAATTATGCATAAATATATTGAATATCATTTTAATGAAGTTAATGTGGGACAACTAATTAAAAAAATAAGTACTTTTTTTCAAGAATTTAGGTTATTAACAGAAGGTTTTTTAAATTTTAAACAAAGTAATCAAGTTATTGATATCAATTATTGTAATGAAAAATATAGTTTAATTTATTCATTCCAACAAAAACCACAAGTATGATTAATAAAAAGCACTAATGGTAATAAAATTAGTTCTAAAGAATGAGACTTAAAAGGAAATTATGATTTAAAAATTTATGAGTTAGAAAAATGAAATGCTGGTTTTTCTAAGTTTTATCTTGAGAATAACATTGAATCAATCGCTTTTCAAATTGAATCAAAACTAAGTACAATTATTAATGATTTTGAAGAATTATGAATTAAAGGTGGAGGTTTCCTTAATGAAGAATACTAAAACATCGCAAGAACAAGTAATAGAATTAAAATTAAGTGATCGGCAAAAAAAAGTATTAAAATCTATCGTCGATGAATACACTATTAGTGCAACACCGGTCTCTTCAAAACTTTTAGTACAAAAAGAATTCAAAGATCAATCTTCTGCTACAATTCGTAACGAAATGATGTTTCTTGAAAAAAACGGATTAATTGAAAAACAGCACATTAGTGGTGGGCGTGTTCCATCACTAAAAGGTTATGATTTTTATAATAAAAATTTAATTAATAAAAATAATAATGTTTCTGATAATTTTAAAATGCGTTTACATAAAATCCTTAGTAAACGATATTCCAATATTGATGAAATTTTAAATGCTGCTGTAAGTATCATTAATGAAACAACCCAATTACCAGCTGTTGTTACAAAAACAAGTAGTGATGAATTATTAAAACGAATTGATTTAGTAAAAATCAATGATAATTCGGCGTTAGTGTTAATTGTAACTTCAAGCGAAAACATTTTAACTCATTCAATTAAGCTTGATAAAAACACAAAATTTAATGATTTACAAACGTGTTTTAGTGTTTTAGATGAACGATTAGTTGATACTAAACTTAGTTTAATCAGTTCTAAATTAGATTTAATTGTCGATATAGTTCGTAATAAACTTGAAGAAGTAGAATACTATTTTAGTAAAATTGTACATCGTGTTTTTGATTTTTACGCTTATAAACCTAACATTGATTCTAAAACTTATGGAGTTAAATACTTAACTAAACATTCTGAATTTGAAGATCAACAAAAACTAAATGATTTACTAAATTTATTAGAAGACAGTACAATTTGACAACAAATTGCTTTAAACAAAAAAACTGATGGGTTAGCAAAAATTATGCTAGGAAATGAAATTGGCCACGAACATTTAGCCATTGCAACAACTCAAATTAATTTAGCAAACACTAATCATCAAATTACCGTTGTAGGTCCAACAAGAATGGATTATGCAAAAATCAAAGCTTTATTAGATTTTTTAAAAATTGAAATTGAAAAAATTTTAGGATCAACAAATGAACATTAAAAAAATTAAACGTGAATTTAATACTCATTACGAATTGATTAAAAAAGAAATTAAAAACTTAAATGAATATAAAAAAGAATTAGAATTCTTAATTGCAACAATTTATTTTAATTCTAAAATGGTTTTTAAAGAAATATCATTAGATAGTTGAAAAAAATTTAGCGATTATGTTTATCGATTTTTTTTAATAATTAATAAAAATAATCAATCACAAAATTTTGATTTAGATTGTTGATACTTAGAAATTAAAGAATTAATAAAAGTACTAAATATTAGTAATTTTTTATTGAATAAGCAATTGGAACAAATATATTTGAAATACATAATTTTTTATTGGTATAACATTAATATTCCAATAAATTATGAAATTGATGATTTTAATATTATTTGTTTACGCAATAAAGCATTTGTAGATTGTATGCAAATTTTACAAGAATATTATCATATTAATGTTGATATTTTAATTAATTTAGTTATCAAACAAATTAGATAAAGGATAAACATATGCAAGAAAAAAAACAAACAAAGAATGAAAATTTTCAAGATCTAGATCAATTAAAAATTGGTGATGAACTAATGGTGCATGCTTATAAACTTAATGGTTGATTGTATCGTTCTTGAAATAATCCAAAAGTTGTTTATATTGATGATCAATTATTAATTTTATCTTCAACTAATACATTAGTAATTACTAGCGAAGAAAAATCTGTTCGTAATTTTCCATCATTTACAAATAAGATGAGTTATTGGTTCTTTTTTAAAAATGAGTGGTTTAATTTAATTGCAACGGTTGAAAATGATGGTATCAAGTTTTATATTAATGTTGCATCTCCTTTTATTTATGAAGAGCAAGCAGTTAAGTATTATGATTTTGATTTAGATTTTAAAATTTCATCAGATGATAAATGAAAAGAAGTTGATGTTAATGAATTTATTGAAAATGCCAAAAAATATCATTATTCAGAAGATTTGATTCAAAAAATTTTAAGCGTTGAAACTAAAATTGAAAATTATATTAAAGAAGGTTATTTTCGTAAACTTGTCACTCGTCAATTATTGATTAAACTACACGTTTTAGATGATATTGATGATTTTAAAACTAATTTTAATAAACACACTAATGAATGAAATTATAATTTAAAAAAACATTTTAATAAAAAAAATGGTTTGCATCATTTTAAAAATAAAAAAGGGAATGTTAAAGATAATGAATAATAATAAAAGCTACATTAAAAAATATTTTGATGATATTTTAATACAGGCTAAACAGGTTTTAAAAAAACATGATTATGCGTATGCATATGATTTAATTTCTAATGAATTTAATAATCCATTAATTGATTTAAAAACTTTACAAGAATTTGAAGCATTTGCTATAGAAATTAAAAAAAGTGCCGAACTTAACTTTATTGATGAAAATGAGGCAAAATTAGCTAAAACAGATTTTTATTGTAAAATTCATGATCCAAAAACAACTTATGTTAGTTTAGCATATTTAGAAACTTTTTTAATGCGTTTCATTAATGAAATGGATGAATTAGATATTACATTTTTAAATAGCTTGCTAACAAATAAATTAATTAATGGATCAACAAAATTAGATATTTTAGATTTATTAGCAACTAATAATATTGATCAAAATTTTAATTTTTACAATAAATATTTAAAACAAACAAAAAATGTTAACCCTGTTAATTTTAATAACCATTACCAAGAAATTGACCAAATTCAAAATTATCTAAATAAGTATTTAGCTAAAAATCCTTCTTTATTACATTTAGCCAATAAATTATTAATGATGTACATTACATATTATTTTCCATTTAAATTTGCACATAATCATAATTTAATTGCTAAAACAATTATTGATTATGTAAAAAATGCTATGGAAAATCATGTTTGTCAGTATAGTGAAGAACAAAAAGCTATTGTGGCTTGTATTAATAAAATTTTAGAAGAAGAGCAAGTATAAAGTTATTTAAATTTGTTAAAATAAAATAAACAAATAATTAGAATATTTTAGGCAAGCATTTTGAGATCAAAATGAAGTATATTAATTATTATGTTAACATAGTGTCTCCAAATACAATTTGGAGTTATTTTTTCATCTTAGAGGATATAAGTCGTGCTTAAAAAAATAAATAAAAAATCTTATTTTCATCATTATCATTCACAATGATTATTATTCAAACTACTATAGTTGCAACAGCTTGTAATAATAAAACATGAATTACGAAAAACTCATTTGAGTTTAGTGAGCAACAAGCAACAGAGCGATAAAAACAAATTCTTGATTCAGCAAAAAACAAAAATCCAACTTTTCACATCAACGAGTGAAATGCATCATTTGCATATTTACAACAATTTAATGCAATAATTGGTGAAATAGAAGCTAAAAAAGACAATTTAAATAATCAAAATTTTTCTAAAGCTAAAACTAATAAAATTATTACTTTTGTTCCTTATATTGAACTTGATTCTAATAAATATTTAACAAACCAAGCAATTTCTAAGGATACAAGAGTTAATTGAATATCTGTTATTAACCAATATGCGAATAATAATGAACATAATTTAATGGCAACTAGCAATGATTTACTAATTTATTCTAATTTAAAACAAACACCTAAATACCAAATAGATAATAAAAAACTAAAAGAAGATTTTGTTAAAAATAATAATTGACTAAGCGAAAATGTTGATTATCATTTAAGTATTTTTAAAGATATTAAATATGATTTTTATCTAAGCCATTGGTGTTATCAATATTGAATTGATCAAAATCGTTTAGATGTTATTTTAAAACTAATTTATAATGCTAATAAAATAATTTTATACCCGAATGGAAATGCTGAATTATATTATGTTGCAAATTATTACGCACAGGCAATTAAAAATTTAATTAGGGAAGATCCCCATTTATCAAAACAAAAGATTAATGATCATTTAAATAATTTTATTAATATGAAATCATTTTTAGAAGCAAAAAATTATTTTAGTTCACAATTAAATAATAATAAAGATTGATTAACAGTTTTTGTCTTAAATAAGTTGTTTAAAATTTTTACAATTGGTGAAAGTTGAGTCGATTCTAAGTACTTTAGTTTTAATAAGGAACTAATGCCTAAATCTTATAAAATTCGCACAAATTATGCAAGCGTACTAAATTCACTAAATTTATCATTAGATGCTAAAAATCAATTTAAAAAAAAAATTTTGAGCACACTTTTAGAATATACAATAAAACATTTTTAGATTTTATTATTGATGGTAAACAATACTATGATCCTAAAAAGCAAAACTTAATTTTTATGGGTTCTTCACTATTTAAAAATAATGTTTTAAAAGATCGTAAAATTGCTAAACAAGAATTACAACAATGAGCACTAAAAATTAAAAACAAATATCCTAATGCTAATTACTTTTTTAAATTACACCCTATTTATAATCAAAATCAAGTATTAGATTACATTCAAGAAATCACTAATGGAATCTTTAAACCAATTATTTTAGATGCAAAAACACCATGAGAAAATATCTTATTAAAAGATTATTTATCAATTAAAAATAACAAAGCAGTTTTATTTAAAAACAAAAACACACCTAATTTTTCATTATGGGGTTTTCAACCAACAACATCAGCACTTCTAACGAGTTTTGATTTTATTCGTAATAATACTAAACTAACAAATGATGAAGCCCAATCAATTATAGGTTTTGATAATTTTTTACTTGGTAAAAATTATGACATTTTAAGACGTGATTATGAACCAAATAAAGATTATACAAACGAAAATTTGCAAATTTTAGAAAGAATATATGGACAATTAATTTTTGCTAAAATTTTAAAAAAATTCTTTTAATTATCAAAGACAATTAAAAGATTATTTAAATAATTTTAAATTATATTCTTTATTTAGTTAATATCCACATTTATTTCTAAATCCAAAATATCACAATTTAGATTTTATTATTAATAATCAATTAGTTTAAAAACTAATAGAAAATTAAAAACCATTTATAAGTATTTTTATAACCTTATAAATGGTTTTTATTGTTTAATATATAATTAAATTATTTTTCTTCTTCAACTTTCATTTGCTTTAAATATTTACGAATGGCATATTCAACTTGCAAATTATTAGTAGCATTTTCAAAGAAATCATGGATGGTACGAACATCATCAAAATCTTTAATACCATCATCAACAAATCATTTTACAAAACTAAATGTTTCAAAATCATTTTCTTCCAAACATACTTTTGCCATATTGGCTACATGCTTACGAACTTTTAATTCTGTATCTAAAATGTGTTTTATTAATTCCTTAGGATTCGCTGGCTTAAAATTAACATCTACACTAAATTTAGTGTGTAATGGAATTTCAACTTTACGAGCATATTCAGAAATTAAATTCTTGTGAACACCTAATTTATCATTGCTTAAATCAGCAATAAATTTTGCTAAAAAAGGCATACTGAATTGGTCATCAGCAATATGAGCATATTGTGCATAAATACTACCTAGTTCTAAATTTAAATTATAATGTGTATTTAAAACATCTATAACTTTTTGAGATTTAACCATTTAAAAATCCTCCTTGTGGTCTAATTCATATATATTATATAATTATTTAACAATTTATAAGAAATAAAAACCTTAAAACTTAACGTTTTAAGGTTTTTTAAATCTTTTATGGTTTTCGTAAAATTAAAGGTTTTTTATTGAATAATTTTCTTCTAAAATAATCATGAGCAACAGCATTAATTTTTTCAACATGATAATAAGTATTAGCTAAAACTCGTAATCCCAAACCAGGAATATCCATACGTGATACACCAAATATCATATCCATGTCAGGATATTTTTCCTTAACTAAATCACGAATTTTAATAACATCATCTTCAATAACTTGTTGATTAATTACAATCATGGTTCCACAATAATGATAGCCATCCATGATTCCAAATGCTGATTCATCATTTTTACGTGGTTGAAATTTTAAATTATCAAATAAAACCAATTTATCATCATAATATATTTTAGTATTTAAATACATTTTTTCGTATTGATAAGCAGACCCATGTGGCGATCAACCAGGGCCAAAACATTCTGTGTAAATTAAAGTAGCACTTGAATCCATTTTAAAATTATTAAATTGTGCGAACTTTCCATCTTCATAAACAATTACGTTATCACTTATATATTCTAAAATACTATTTTTTCCTAACGTGATATTTGTATGTTGCTCAGAAGTTTTTCCATCAACCGTTTTATAAGCTTTAGCTGAGGATTGTGTTGTAATGATACAACGAGCATCATCATTAATTTCAAAATCAGAACGATAAATTTCACCTGAAACATATCCACCACCCATACTAATTGTTTGAAAACAGGGGTTGATTGGATCTTCTTCATCTAAAAATAAAGGTTTAGATGAACGATAAAAATTCGTAAAATAGACAGTATGTGCCATTTTTGAATGAGCTTGATCATATGCTACTTTAATGTATAAATAAGCAGCATAATTTTTAATTTTTTCTTTATTTAAAATCATTTGTTAACTTTATTCTTCTAGTAAAGCTAATTGCAAACGCTTTTCAATTCAATCAGCAACAGATTTTAAACCTTCATCTGTTTTTAAATTCGTTACAAAGAAATCTTTATTACCACGTGATTTTAATGTATCGGCTTTCATTACTTCTACATTAGCACCAACATAAGGAGCTAAATCAACTTTATTAATAATAAATAAGTCTGATTTAATCATTCCTTGACCACCCTTACGAGGAATTTTTTCTCCTTGTGCAACATCAATGATATAAATTGAAAAATCAACTAAATCTGGACTAAATGTTGCAGATAAATTATCCCCACCAGATTCTAAAAATAATAATTGTAAATCAGGGTGTTTATCACACATTTCTTCAATTGCAGCAAAGTTCATTGAAGCATCTTCACGAATTGCTGTATGTGGACATCCTCCTGTTTCAACACCAGCAATACGATCAGCTGGTAAAACAGAAGTATTTAATAAAATTCTAGCATCTTCTTTAGTGTAAATATCATTAGTAATTGCTGCCATACTATAACCTTTTGTTGAAAGGTATCTTGTTAATCTTTCGATTAGCATTGTTTTACCTGCTCCTACAGGTCCACCTACACCAATAATTAATGGTCTTTTCATAATTAATTCTCTTTCTTTTTTAATTTTTAAAAATATTAAATGGTATTTTTATGATTAATGTAATGTTGACTAAAACTTTAATTATGACATGAATAATCGAACAGGTGTGTCTTCGTGTTCCATTTGTGCAATTTCAAGGCCTGGTATATTTTTGCAAAAATCTGTTTTAAAATCCAATGTAAAGACTTTATTAACAATATCATCAAAATAAACATGTTTAAGTTGATAAATTATTTTTTGTCCCTTAACTTGTCCTAATGGAATTGCACGTACACAGTTTTGCGTTAATGCAGCAACTGTAGAGTAAAGATGCGTATATAAAGCAGTTTTTAAATCTATTTTTAAATGCATAGCTAATAAAGCAAACGCAACAGCAGGATTTCCATAAGATTTTTTATTTTTTATTCTTTCAGCATATTCAACTAAAAGTTCACAATTAAAAAGTTCATTATATATCTTTACCATTTGTTGTCCAATTCGACGTTGACCTTCACGAGTCTCTCTTGCTAAACCTTGAAAGTTTATCATTTGATCAATTTCTCAAATTGCATTTATTTTTTGTTTTGGCAATAGTTTAAAAATTTGATAAATTGCCAATAAATCACCATGTAACAATTGTTCATTCATATACAGAAGTAACGCTTTAATTAATGATTCTCCATCAAAAACAATATCTTTTCTAATATAAGTTTCAACTCCAAAAGAATGACTAAATGTTCCAATTGGAAAGTTTGCGTTAGTGATCTGCATTAGGTCTAATAAATTTAAATAGTCACTATTTAGCGTCACTACAGTGTTTAAATGCTTCTTTAAGTTTAATTTTTTTTCTTTCATATAGGGCTTTATTATCTTGAAGGTATTCTTCTACTAAATAGTCGTAGGGAACGATCATTTGTGTTTCAGTAAATTGAGCCGGCATATGACGATTACCTAAATTATGGGCAATTTTTGCCATTTCACCAATTGTGTGTGCTGTAATAATTAATACATCTGATAACTCTAATCTAATAACAACTAGTTTATAATCATCCTTGTATAAGATGTCACCATCCATTAATTTTTTGTCCTCTTCTAAACGAATTCCATATTCAACATTTTGATCTGATGAAATGATAATTACACGTTTTAAAACGTCGTCGCTTGTTAAATGAATGTTCTCAATTTGATAACTTTCAACATTTTTAATGTTAGCAATATTATCTAAAATTTCTTTAAATACAGTCAAGATTATTACCTCGCTTTTTTAAAATGTAACGAAAATAAATTAATATAATATTTTAGTTTGACAATTAAAATAAGAAATATCTTTGTGCTAATGGCGCTTCTGTTAAAGGTTCAGCATCAAGTATATATTTGCCACTTGAAGTCTTTTTTAATTTTTTAGCTAATTCAGAAGCTGATTGTTCTAGTCAATTTTCTAAATCATTAAAATCAACAGCAGCATCAAAAGTTTGCGGATCAACTTCTAAATTTGGAGTCGCAGAGTTTCATTTCATACTCTTTTTATTTACTGAACGGCAATTTTTAACTGGTAATAATTCTTTTTCTAATTTATATTCCTCTTTAATGCCATTTTCTAACCCAATTTTTGAAACAAAACTTACTGATGTATTAGTTAACAAACGTCCATAAGTTCCAAATTGGTCACGCATAATTACAGGTTCGCATGTTGGAATTGAAGCATTTGGATCACCTGCTACACAACGAGCGATTACACCCATTTTTACAACATAATAAGGTTTTGCACCAAAGAATTTAGGTTCTCAAGCAACAATATCAGCTAATTTACCAACTTCTAGTGAACCAATATAAGAATCAACACCATGTGCAATAGCTGGGTTAATTGTATATTTAGAAATATAACGTTTTACACGATTGTTATCACTGAATTCACTATCACCTTTTAATGATCCAAATTGTGCTTTCATTTTGTGAGCCATTTGTCATGTACGAGTTGCAACTTCGCCAATACGTCCCATAGCTAATGTATCTGATGACATAATTGAAATTGCACCCATATCGTGCAATAAGTCTTCAGCTGCAATTGTTTGGCTACGAATACGTGAATCAGCAAAAGCAACATCTTCTGGAACCTTAGGATTTAAGTGGTGACATACCATTAACATATCTAAATGTTCAGCAATTGTATTTACTGTATAAGGAATTGTTGGGTTTGTAGAAGCTGGTAAAATATGGGCATATTTAACAGTTTCTAGAATATCTGGAGCATGCCCTCCACCAGCACCTTCTGTATGATAAGCATGAATTGTTCGCCCTTTCATAGCTGCAATTGTATGTTCTACAAATCCAGCTTCATTTAATGTATCTGTATGAATAGCAACAGCTACATCAGTTTTATCAGCAACTGTTAATGCTAAATCAATCGCATTTCCTGTTGCCCCTCAGTCTTCATGGATTTTAAGTCCACAAGCTCCAGCAGCAATTTGCTCAAAAATTGGATCTTCCATACCTTGACCTTTAGCTAAAAAACCGGCATTAATTGATAATCCATCAGCTGCTTGTAAAGCTGATTTAACTCAAAATTTACCAGGTGAAACAGTTGTGGCTTTTGTACCATCATTCATACCTGTACCACCAGCAATAACAGTTGTAATACCACCATCTAATGCAACAGGAACTATTTCTGGTTCTAGTCAGTGAACGTGAGTATCTAAACCACCAGCTGTATAAATTTTACCCTCACCAGCTGAAATTTCAGTTGAGATACCCACAATCATATCAACATTATCTGTTAAATGTGGATTTCCAGATTTACCAATCGCAGCAATTTTTCCATTTTTAATACCAATATCTGCTTTATAAATACCTGTATAATCAACAATTAGTGCATTTGTAATAACTAAATCCATTACTTCAGCATTACCTAATTTATCATCTAACTTCATAGTAGAATTCATTCCCATACCTTCACGTAGGGTTTTTCCACCACCAAAAACAGATTCTTCACCATAAGTAGTTAAGTCTTTTTCAACTTTAACTCAAAGATTTGTATCTCCTAATCTAACGCTATCACCAGTTGTAATACCGTATAAATCTGAATAATTTTTTCTTGAAATTTTAAACATAATGTTCCCCTTTTTATCTATAGTAGAAACTTGTAAAATAGAGTTTTATTTTTTAAGTTTTCCATTAACTAAGCCATTTACACCTCAAACTTCGCGTGTTCCGGCTAAATCAATAATTGAAACTTCTTTTTTATCTCCTGGTTCAAAACGAATAGCAGTACCTGATGGAATATCGAAACGTCGTCCATAAGCAACTTTGCGTTCTTTATCTTCATTTCCTTTTTCATCAAAAAATACTAATGCACTATTCACTTCAAACAAGTGAAAATGTGATCCAACTTGTATAGGACGGTCCCCAGTATTTTTAATACTAATTACTTTTGCCTCTCTACCTTCATTCATCACAATTTCACCACTAGCGAAATTAATTGCCCCTGGTACTAATTTACCTGGACTAAATTGACTTGATGATCCTGACATATAATCATTATCTCCTTTTATAAAAAAATTTTACGAATTGTAAATGTTATTTGTAAATTGGATCGTGTACAGAAACTAGTTTAGTACCATCAGGGAAAGTAACTTCAACTTGAATTATACTAACCATTGTATCTACACCTTCCATAACTTGATCAACACGTAGTACTTCACGAGCAGATTGCATTAGGTCAGCAACTAGCTTACCATCTCTTGCCCCTTCCATTACATGATCAGTAATTAAAGCAACAGCTTCTGAATAGTTTAATTTTAAACCTCTAGCTAAACGTCTTCTTGCAACGTCAGCAGCAACTGTTATCAATAATTTTTGGACTTCTCTTAATGATAGATTCATTTATTTACCTCTAATATATCTTGTATATTAAGTAATAATGCAATTTTATTTTAACGCTTTTAAAACAAAAAAATACACTAAAATTAAAAAAAAGTGTTTTTTTTAGGTAAATGTAAAATATATAGAATAAAAAAATGTGTTATTCTTATTGGAGAATTAATAAAAACAAAAATAATAAATGCTTTAATGATGAAATTAAAAATAATTTGCATTTATTTTTTTATGGGAATACAAGATAAACTTCTTGTAGATAAAATGAAATTCTAACTTATAATTTAATTTTTTAGTTTTGGGAGTAAATATGAGTTTTTTTAAAAAAAAGAATGATTTACAAAAAGAAGAACACAAACACGTTAGTGTTGTAGATATGAATGAAATTTTAAGCTATGAAGATAGTGAAGAATTTAAAAACGATGAAATTGATTCTAATGAGCCAATTTTTAAACTTAATAATGTTTCATTAGGTTACGGAAAAAAAATGATTATTAAAAACCTAACGGCAACAATTCATCGCAACGATTTTGTTGTTGTATTAGGGCCTAATGGTTCTGGTAAATCCACATTAATCAAAGGATTGTGTCGTATCAATAATCCTTCAAGTGGTTATATAATGTATAGAGATAAATTGATATCAAGACCATTATTACCATTTCTTTGATTAGAAAAAGCATGATCTTCTATTGTTAATATATTTACAAAAGATCGTAAAGAAGTTATTGAAACAATTGATTGACATATTCAAAATTATAAAAAAATTCATGCCTATAAGTCAAAGGAATTAGCTTTAAATTTAGCATATGTCCCACAACTTGCTGTATTCCCAGAAGCTACATCAATTTATGATTTTGTTAAAATGGGTCGTTTTCCAAGTTCAAATGCTTTGGGAATTAATACAAATACAGAACGTGAAAAACAAATTATTGATGAAGCTTTGAAAAATGTTGGTATTTATGAATTCCGCCACAAAAATCTTGAAGATTTATCAGGTGGTCAAAAACAAAAAGCATTAATTGCTTTAGCACTTGCTCAAGATACTGAAACAATTGTTTTAGATGAACCTACTAACCACTTAGATATAAGAAGTCAATTAGAAATTATTGAACTTTTACATAAATTACACCACGAAATGAAAAAAACAATTGTTTTAGTTATTCATGATATTAATAATGGTTTAAAATATGCACATAAAGTCATGATTATGAAAAATGGTGAAATGGTTCGTTATGGAAAATTAAAAGAAACAATCGATCATGAAATTTTATTAGATGTTTTTGGTGTTGAATCAATTATTGTGAAAAATGAATCGACATATCCACAAGTTTCTGTAACAGATTTTAGTTTACCAAAAGACTATAAAATTAATGAAATCAAAGAAAACGAAAAAACTAATTCAATTTATAATGATGGTGATGAAGTAGAAATTGAAAATGAATTAGAAAAAGAAGTTGATAAAACAAAAAAATAAATCAAAATTAAAATAAAAACCGCATTGAAGTGGTTTTTATTTTATTATTAATTAATAATTTATAAAAAAGGTAAGCTTATAAATGAATCAAAGGTTAGATCATTATCTGAAAAACACTAATCAATGTGAAACACGATCCAAAGCAATTGATTTGATAA
Organism: Ureaplasma parvum serovar 3 str. ATCC 27815; assembly: GCF_000019345.1. Lineage (NCBI taxonomy): Bacteria > Bacillati > Mycoplasmatota > Mycoplasmoidales > Mycoplasmoidaceae > Ureaplasma > Ureaplasma parvum. Next base: position 497,770 of record NC_010503.1, read on the forward strand.
AACGTGGACGTGTGTTTGTTAATAATTTTCAAGTATTAAAACCCTCATTTTTAGTTAAACAGACTGATTCTGTAGAAATTAAAAATGATGAAATGTATTTCGTTTCTAAAGGTGGATATAAGCTTTTAAAAATTATTAAAGAAATTAATTTAATAATTAAAAATTTTGTTATAGCTGATTTAGGGAGCTCAACAGGAGGTTTTACTGATTGTTGTTTACAATTGGGTGCTAAAAAAATTTACGCAATCGATGTTGGTGTTGACTTATTACACCCTAGTTTAAAGAAAAGTTATAAAATTATTAATTATGAAAAAACTAATGTTAAAAATTTAGATAAATCTTATTTTTTAGAAGATTTAGATTTAATTGTTGGTGATTTATCTTTCATTTCTTTAGAGCAAATTTTTCCAATAATTAAAAAAATTTCATCCCCTAAAACTTTGCTTTTATTGTTGATAAAACCCCAGTTTGAATTAGGAAAGGACGTAGCTAGTAAATATAAAGGTCTAATTCAAAATCAAAAATTACAACAATTAGCAATAAACAAAATAATCAATTTAGCAAAAAATTATGACTTTGAATGTAAACATTTAACTCCTACTGATATTTTTGATGAAAAAAAACAAAATCAAGAATATATGATATTTTTACAAAAGCATGAAAAATAATCATCAAAAAATCATCATGCATCTTGATATCGATGCTTTTTATGCTACTGTTAGTGAACTATTACATCCTGAATATAAAAATTTTCCAATTGCTGTTGGTTCATTAAATTCACGCACAGGTATTATTTCTTCACCTAACTATTTAGCACGTTCTTATGGCGTTAAAGCTGCAATGCCTATCTTTTTAGCTAAAGAATTATGTCCAAATTTAATTATTTTACCTTCTGAACACAATATTTATCAATCTTACTCAAAACATTTTTTTCAAATCATTAATAAATATACAAATAAGATTGAAATAACTTCAATTGATGAATGCTTTATTGATGCAACAGATTTAGTTAAAAAATATCATAATAATATCCGCTTGTTAGCAACAAAAATACAAAAAGAAATCAAAAACAAACTAAACCTTAGTATTTCAATTGGAATTTCATATAATAAAACAATTGCAAAAATGGCAACGGAATTAAATAAACCTTCTGGTATATCAATTATTGATGAAAATAAAATTATTAATTTAATTTATGAATTAAATATCAATAAAATTCCCTATATTGGCGAAATAAAATCACAAGAATTATATGCGATTAACATTTTTAAAATTAAAGAATTAATTGCAACTGAAAATAAACAAAAAATTTCATTAGTTTTAGGTTCAATATATCAAAATTTAGTCAATGATTTAAAAGGTTTAAGTAAAATTAAAATAATTGATGAAGATATTTATAAAACAATTTCACATTCGAAAACATTTAACGAAGATTTGAATGATTTTTATGAAATTTCTAATGAAATGAACGATTTAATTTTAACTGTTACTAATCGATTAAAAAAATGTAATTTAATGACTAATAACATCAGTATTTATATTAAATATCCTAGTTTTAAAACAAAAATTAAGCAAAAACAATTAACTTATTACACTGATGATTATCAAACCATTTTTCTAGCAATTAAAAACTTATTTAAAATAATGTATAAAGATGAAACAATACGTTTAATTGGTATCTCACTAAATAAATTAGTAAAAAAAGAAAATGTTAAAAAACAATTATTTTTATTTGATTAATTGATTGTTTTTTAAAAATCTATTCCTTCAATTGTAATTTTTCGACCTCTTAAATTCTTATTTATAAAATGATGTTGAATTAAATAAGGTTCTATTTTTGTTTCAATTGTATATTGATCTAAACGTAAAATCTGTGCAATTGATTTTAAACCAATTTCATTATCTTGTCGATATAAAACATTTAGATAATTAATATCTTGTTCATCTAATCCAAACTCATAAATTTGAATTTTTTTAAAAATACTTTTAATATCATTAAACCCATTAATTTTAAAATCTACAACTCGTTTTAACAATCGATTTGCTAATCGTGGGATTCCTTTAGCATTATTAGCAATCAAATCAATTTCTTCTTCGTTTAAATCAAGAGGTTTTTTAAACTGTTTTATAATTAATATGTATAAACACTTATTATTTGTTTATATTATTAAAATTTAAAGGAGCATATTGGTTTATGATTTATAAAGAAATTGTACGTAATATTATTAAACATCCATTAATTTTACCAGATGGAAAACACTATCATCTACACAAAATCTTAACTTCAAAAGATGAATTACGTAAAGGCGAAGTAACTTTAGTTGCAGAAAATGGCAAAGAATATACAGTTGATTTATCTGCCTTTGTTGATCTATTAGTTGATGGTGATTGCATCTTTGATGATAACCACTCATTAGTTGCATTATATTTTGATGATGCAAAATAATTAATAATATAAAATAAAAAATATCTACTTTAGTTTTTGTGCTAAAGTAGATTTTATTTTTAAAATAAATATAATCACTAATTATTTAGTAGACAAATAAGTTGATCATAAATAAAATTCACTAACACTAAAATCTGCTAATTCTTTAGCATCATCAATAATACCCATTTTTACTAAGTATTGTAAAAATTCGTTTTTTATATTTTGCATTCGGGTTTTTAATGATTCATTTTTAGTTTTTAATTGATTAATTTCTTCATTATTTTTATCTTTGTTAATACTAATTTGTCATTCGTTTTCATATAACTGTTTTAATAAGTTTAAATAACGATCTTCATAGTGTGAATTTATAGGATTAGTTTCTATTAATTCATCTTTTTTAGCTTTAATGTAATCAGTAATATCATAATCTCGTCAAAGCATGTTAATAATACTAAAACGAATTTTATCATTCATTAATTTAGTATTAGATGTACTAATCGAATAATATTTATTATCATATCAATATGCATTTACAAATAAATTGAACTTATTAAGTTGATCATTAATGTTTTCAAAAAATCGTTTTAATTCATTTTTTGTACTTGAATATTCTTTGTTATTTAAAAATGATTTTTCTAAAAAGATATTAAAATCTAATTTATTAGTTATTTCATAATTTTGATCGATTAAATTTTCTTGTTTTAAATACTTAATAATTAAATTTTTATTTTCATCATTGCTTTGATTAAGTTTTTTAAACGCTAAAAATAAAGTGTTGATTCTTGTTTTATCATATGTTTTTATTTTAAATAATATACGATTAACGTTAGAGAAATAATACCTATCATTTTTATAAATACGACTTATTGGATAGCTATGATTAATATATTTACTTGGAAGATCTAAATTAAATTTTTGATTGTAATACTTGTATAATTCTCTAGCATTGTAATAATGATTTATATGAGCAAAATAAATGAAATTGTATCAAGAATAAAAATAATCTTTATTATTAGAACTTAATTTATTAGGATGATAATATTTTTTAAATATTCTTGTTGCTTCATCAAAATAATGTTCTGGATCTCTTAAACTAATATACTTAATAGAATTTGCTAAAAATTTTGGTTTATTATCAATAAAATATGTCACATTTAAAAACATATAATAATCAATTAATCATTTAAATCAAGGTTTGTTTTGGTTATTTTTAACTAATTCAAAATCAACTAAATTACTTATATGTTGGTCAATGTATGCTAGTAATTTATTAACAAATTCTAAATCATAGGTTTGTTTTTGGTCATCTCAAACTTTACCATCATAAACAAAGCTTTTAATATTATTAGCATATAAAACTTTGTAATAATCATTTTTTGGAATATCAATTATTGGTGATAGTTCTTTAGTTTTTGGTTTTTCTTGTTGTTTATTTTCTTTGATTTCTATTTGCTTTGACAATTTATTAGAATTATTGGATTTTGATTTATTAGTTGTACAACCAATAATCAAAGGTGCAATTAAAAATAATGATAATAAGCTAGTTTTAATGAATAGCTTTTTCTTTAATGAATGTGTAACTAAATGACGTTTGTTCATTTCTTACTTCTCCTTTTTGATAAACTAAAATTTTGTATTCGCCTTTATTTAGATTTGGTGCTCTAATTAATTCAACATTCGAATCTGATTCTGAACGATAAATGTTTATAGTTCTTAAAATTTCGCCAAAGTTATCAAAATTTTGATAATCAATATTTTTTAGATCTTCATTTTTAACTAAATAGATATCATAATTGTCATTTTTAAAATATGTTAGTTTTTTATATTCGTTGTATACACTATTATAATCATGTTTTTTTGAAAAACTATTTGATGTTGGCTTAAATAATCATGATAAAGCAAAATTGAAATTAGTTTGATCATTATCAATACTTATATCCATTTCTTTAACTAGTTGTTTATCTTTGTGTTTCGTTAAAATTTTTGTTTGTTTTGCGTTTTTATATGCTTCTATTGCTCTTTTAAAATCTAAATGACCAGCACCATATAAATGACTAAAACTATTTTTATAAAAATCATAATTTTCATTATTTTTTAAAGGAATTGATGAAGCAGCTAAAATTGAGCGAATATGTGTTAGTGGAATTGTTTTATTAGCGTTATTAACCATATAATAAGATTGCAATAAACTAATCGCACCAGTGACAATAGGCGCAGAAAAACTAGTACCTAGATTTATATTTTTATCTCCTTTATTTTTAATAAACTTTGTAATTATTGAAGTGTCATAAATACCTTCTCCAGGAGCAACTAAAAATGGCATCAATAAATCTCCATATTTATTTTTAACATCATTCAAGTGATGTCGATCTGAAAAATTACTTACTTTTTCATTATTTTTATTAGTAGATCCTACATATATTGAATTTTGATTAAATCTATCCATAAAACTATATTTAGATATATCAAATCAATTAATTTCTAAAATATGTCCATTTTTATTTCTATATCGTATTTCATCATTATAAGAATTTCCAGCTGAAAAAATATTTATAATATCAAAATAATATGATATGAAATCATAAATATAATTTTTAAATTTATATTTATTAATAGTATTATTAACAATATCATCCTTATTCAATGTATCTATATATTTTTTTAACTCTCTTTTAAAATCTTTATCATCGTTTATTTCTTTACCATTAATAAAATTATAAAAACCAATATTTAAAAAATCATTTGGACTTCATCCATAACTATGGTTAATAATTTTTACGTCATTTTGTATTAATCAATCTAACTCTTTTCAAATTTTAATATGACTATTTTCTGATGTTTCATCCTTTGCATTAATATCTAGTGAATAAAGATGGACTTTCTCAATTTTCACGATCATTTAAATTCATTAACTTTATTTCAATTGATTCATCTTTATTTATATTATTAAAATTAGGATTTAATGATAAAGTTAAACTTTGTGAAGTACTTTCTTCTTGTGGTTTATTAAAATGAGCATCAAAATAAACTTTTGAAATTAAATCATGAACAGTAATGTTGTTATTAAAAACTACTTGCATTTGATAATATTGTTCATTATGATTGATTAATTCCTCAAAAACTCAAATTTTATTTTCTTTATCTCAATACTCAATACCAGTAAATCGATAATTCCCTGAATACAATTCTTCAAATTTTAAATCTTCATGATTTAAGAATGTTAGGGCATTAACAGGTAATGTTTTAATTACTTTACCATGTTCATGTTGATACACTAATCGCATTATTTTATACTGTAATCCAGATTTTTTTGATAACAAACTTTCAAAATCATCTTTTATAGGATTGGTTTTAATTAATAAATGATCATTGGGCGTTGGAGTTTGTTCAAATAAATTAGTATTATCATAAAAATCTGCAAAAAACTCATCACTTAAACGATCTTCTACATTTTCAATAAATTCTTCTCTTAATTCAAGCAAATCTTTTGAATAAACTGGTTCAAAACTTGTTCCACTACTTGAATCGATTTGACAAAATTCTCCAACATCTTGATCAAATCCTCATTCATTTTTTAAAACTAAATTTTTACACTCACCAAATACAGCCATTGGTTTTTGATCAATCTTTTTATTAAATAAAATAAATTTAATTTTATTAATAATTACTTGATTAATAAAATCACTATTTGATAATGATTCAAGTTGTTTTAAGTCCAATTTATTATTAAAAATAATTAAATCCATAAAAGGTAAATAATCAAATTCATTATATTGATCTACACCTGATATTTTTGCATTTTTAATTCAAGTTTTAATTTTTAAATGTTGCTCAAAAATTTCTGTTTTTGAAGCTTTTGTTGTATTAAAAATCAAACGAATAATTAATTTATCTTTAAAATAATCTTTATTGCTTTCATCAATTTCAATAACACTATAACTAATTTTGTTTTGATTTTGATTGTCAACCAAATTAACTTGTTGGTTTAGTTTCGAACTAATTGTTTGTTGACTTTTATTTTTTGCTAACAAACTAAACGATCCTAAAACCATCGAACTTAAACTTATTGTCGACAATAATATTGCTTTCTTTTTAAATTTCATATTATTTTATCCTTAAAATTATTAAATTTTTAAAATAGGTGTTAAAAAAAGTATTAGTCAAATAAAACTAATACTTTTCTCAATTTAGTGAAATTCAAATTACGAAACGAAAGTATTAGCTCAAAATTTTGATATTAATAATAATTTGACTAATTTTCATAACTAATAAATTCCTAAAAATAATTTTTAATGTTAACGCAATATTATTTTATGTTTTTTATAATAATTAATCATTTAAAATGCAAAAACACCTTTAAATTAATACTTTTTAGTAAATAAAATAACTTTTTTAAATAAATACTATTAAAACAATCTAAAAATGGTTTTGTGTAATCGCTATTATTTACTATTATTTTCAATCTTTTGCGAAGTTCCATTTTGTATTTTTTTAACTTCTTCAATTAGTTTTTTTAGTTTTTTATTATAAAGATCTAACGTATAAGAAGACACATTATTATTGTTAATTCCTTGTTCAACAAATTTAGTAAATTTTTTTAATCTTTCTACTTTAGATTCGTTATTTGTTTTTCCATTTTTTGTTTCAGTAATTTTCTTACTTTCTTCAATTAATTCTTTAGCTTCAGGAATATATAATTTTTTATCAACAATCGTAAAAATCTTAACACTAAAATTTTCAATATCTTTTGTGAACACCCTTTCTTGATTATTATCTAATTTTAAATAGTTAATTAACTCTTTTGGTTTTAATAAAAAATCATTAGAATAAGCTAAATCAATATTTTCTAGATTATCAATTGTTAATGTTTGATTTGCACTAAGTTTTAAACTGACTTTAGTATTTATTCAAGGATCATTTTTATAACTATTTAAAACATCTTGAATTGTTTGGGTTTTATTAGTTTTCTTTGCTTGATCATTTTCACTATTAACTTTAGTATTAAATTCTTTTAGATGTTTAATGAAATCTTTGAATAAATAAGTTTTTTTAAAGTTTGATAGAATTGTTTGTTTGATTTGATCAACAATTGAACTAATTTTAGTATTAGCATCTTCAAATTTTTTAGTTAATTCATTATTAAGATTATTTGCACTATCAATCGTTAAGCTATTTGTATTAAAGCTAAATAAACTAATAATTGATTGTAAATTTTCAATTTGATTTTCTAAACCATTATATGTAGCTTTTGAACTATTGTTTTTGTCTTTTTGGATATTTTGTTGTTTTTCAATACTATAGTAAGGATTGTAATCGTCTGGTTTTAATGATTGAATAATACTAATTAATTTATTAATACTATTTTCACTATCTAATGCAATTGTATTTAAACCTTGTAAATAATTTTGTAAATCATTTAATAATTTATTAGTTAAAGATTTAATTTGTTCAATATCTAATGATTTTTTAACATTAACAATATTAGTGATATTCTTGTTTAGATTTTGTTTTAAATTAGTTAATTTTAATTGATCAAATCATAAAAAACTATAATTTTGTTGGTAAATAGTATTAATAACATTAACAATATCATCTAATTTTTTAATAAAAGGTAAAGCTTTTAGTTCTTTGTTAATTAAATCATTAATATCATTTAATTTAGTGTAAATTAATTTAAAATCTTCATATAGTTTTTTAAAATTAGCTTTTGTGTTATTATTAACTAATTTTTGAATATCACTTTCAATCTCGACAATATTTTTATTTGATCCAGATGTTTTAATTAAATTTTTAATTTTATTAGCTAAATCTAAAATTGTTTTTTGAATTAAAGCTTTAGTGTGCAATCTTTTTTGATGAGCATCAGATTTTAGTTTATCAATTATTGTAGTATCAACACTTGCTTGATTAAGTAATTTTTCATATTGATTTAAAAAATCTTGTAATTGTTTTTTAGTGTTTTCTAATTCAACAACATCTATTAAATCACTCATGTTTTTGATTGAATCTAATTCATTTAAAACACTAACTTGTGTAATTAAATTTTTAATTGTTTGTTGTTCTTGTTTTAATTTTTGCTCTGATAATTTATTAATGTTTTCTAAATTTGATTTAAGAGTTTGATTATATATCTTTTTAAAATCTTCATAAGATGATTGATCAACTATTTCTTTTAATAAAACAGCTTTATTTAAACTTGATTGTAATTCTTCTTTAGCTTTTTGTTTTGTATCAACTTTTGCACAAGCTGTAATTATTGTTGCTAACAAAGGTATAGCACTAATCATACTTAGTTTTAATCAAATTCATTTGTATTTTTTGTGTTTCATATTTAAAACTCCAAGAATTAATTATTCAATTACTAGCTTAACTTCTTAGTTATTTAAGTATTATTCAAATTAAACGTTTAAATATTTTAACATTATTAAAATAAAAATCTACTCTAGTTTTATTCTAAAGTAGATTGATCTAAAGTTAGATATTCTTAAAGTAACAAATCTAATAAATGTTTAATGTCAATAATAAATTTTACTTTATTCGCAACTAGTTGTTCTAGAGTTTTGTTAATACTTGTGTTTTTTAAAAGATCAAAATTAACTTTTTTATTTAAAACAGCATTTGAACTAGCTCCATAAAAATAAAAATCTTTTTGATTTTTCATATTAATATAACAAACTAAAATCGTAATTTCTACTTTGTCTAATTCATCTAATATAGATTATCGTTATTGTTTTTATTTTCAATATATCGTTGATATGATTCAATTAATAATTTTGTTTTTTTCATAATCATAATCACTATATAATTTTTTTACTTCAATATATAAATAATGATCTTTTTGATCATGTGTTTTTATTTTAAAATAAAATCAGGGTATGAATTACTTATTTGACCATCTTCATTAAAATATTGATATTTTAATCCATGAAAAACAGGATTTTTAGTCCAAAGTTCAACATTATTTTTAATTTTATCATTATCATTTGATAATGAAAGAAAACGATTTGCAAATTTAGATTCAGTTGAAGAATCAAAATAGTGATTTTGTTCTTTAAGATCTTTATATGCATACTTATCACAAATGTTTAAATCTAACATGTTTTCACATTTTTTATATTTTTCAATAGGAATAAAAATTTCATTTTGATTAGGTAAATTTTTATTATTTTGTAATTTAAAAAGTAATTCATGATTATCTTTTTTCATTTGTTCTAATGAATTTTTATATAATTGTTCAAATTGATCAAGATATTTTTTGATAATAACATATCAATACATATTAATGCTTATGTCTAATTTTCATCTTTTTTCTCACTCATTAAATTTTATTTCAAGAAAATTTATAATTTTTTTAGGGAATAGATGTTTGTATTTTCTTAATTGTTCAATAATATAAAGTTCAAGTTCAATTGAATTTTTAATTTTAGTATAAACACGTGTTTTGCCTTCAATTTGTGAAGTTTAACCTTCTAAGTATTGATTTTTTACAAAATTTTCTCGATAGTTAAGCAGGGCATTGAAAATTACTTTTTAAATACTTAAACATGCCTAACATTTCATTTTGATAAATTTAAATATTATAACTAGAGATAATTACTATTATGAGAAGATAGGTAATAATAAACCTAAAAAACTTGAAAATCTACCATTTAATATACCTAATAATTGAATTTGAGTAAAACTAAATAACATATCCAATGTCATAAGTGGATATTCTTTTAAGTCATCAAAGTATACTAGTTCAGGTATAAGAATAATAAGAATTTCTGATTTTGATAGTAAAGAAGTTGATAATAATGAACCTATTTTTTATGAATATAATGAAAAATTTAATTCTTACAAAATTGAAAATAACGATATTATTTTAGTCATGACTGGCGGTACAGTTGGAAAAAATATAATTATAAAAAAAGCTAATGATTATTATTTAAATCAAAGAGTTGCTAGAATCAGAACATTTAATGTAAATTATAATTATATTTATTATTTAATAAATACTACTTATATATAAGGATTAATAAACGATTCGAAAAACTCAACTAACGACAATATTTCATTAAAAGATATAAATAATTTATTAATACCATTGCCACCATTAGATGAACAACAACGAATAGTTGACAAAATTAATCTATTAGAATTTTTTATTAAACAATATGATGAAATAGAACAAAAATTATCGAAGCTTGAAAATGAATTTCCAGAAAAGCTAAAAAAATCGGTTTTACAATATGCTATGCAAGGCAAATTAATTAAACAAGATCCAAATGATGATTCTATAAAAGATTTATTAAAACAAATTCATAAAGAAAAACAAAAATTATACAAAGAGGGTAAACTTAAAAAGAAGGATTTAGAAGAATCTATAATTTATAAAAGTGATGATAAGTCGTATTATGAGAATATAGGTAATAATGAGCCTAAAAAGCTTGAAAATCTACCATTTAATATAAATGTATAAAGATGAAACAATACGTTTAATTGGTATCTCACTAAATAAATTAGTAAAAAAAGAAAATGTTAAAAACAATTATTTTTATTTGATTAGTTGATTGTTTTTTAAAAAATCTATTCCTTCAATTGTAATTTTTCGACCTCTTAAATTCTTATTTATAAAATGATGTTGAATTAAATAAGGTTCTATTTTTGTTTCAATTGTATATTGATCTAAACGTAAAATCTGTGCAATTGATTTTAAACCAATTTCATTATCTTGTCGATATAAAACATTTAGATAATTAATATCTTGTTCATCTAATCCAAACTCATAAATTTGAATTTTTTTAAAAATATTTTTAATATCATTAAACCCATTAATTTTAAAATCTACAACTCGTTTTAATAATCTATTTGCTAATCGTGGGATTCCTTTAGCATTATTAGCAATCAAATCAATTTCTTCTTCGTTTAAATCAATCTGAAAATGCATCTGATTATTCTTTAAAATAATTGCACTAATTTCTGATGGTTCATATTCATTTAAATGAAAGATGTGTCCGAAGCGTTCTTCTAAAGATTTTGGGATTTTTCCAAAAATTGTTGTTGCACCAATAAGTGTAAAATGAGGAATCTTTAACCTCGTCATTTTTGAATTAAAATCTTTACCTATATTAATATCAATACAAAAATCTTCTAATACAGAATAAAGTGTTTCAAATGCACCTAAACCACAAGCGTGAATTTCATCAATAAAAACAACGTCATTTTCTTTAATTAAAGATAATAAATTAATAATATCAATAGGTTTATTTAACAAGTTCCCTTGTGTTATGTGACAATTAACATTCATTTCATTAGCAATTATAAGTGCTAATGTTGTTTTCCCTGTTCCTGATAATCCATGTAATAATGTATGATCAAAACTATTTTCTAATCGTTTACTAGCAGTTAAATAAACTTTTAAATTGTTTTTTAATTGTTCTTTACCAATAAAATCTTTTAGATATTGTGGACGAAACTCATAATTAGTTTTCATGGCGCAATGAAATTTCTTTGATTGCAGAGCTTATAATTTCACTAATATCAATATCTTGTTGAGAATTAATTTTAACTTTAGTAATAGCATACTCAATATCTTTTTTAGTATATCCTAAATTTTCAAGACCTATACTTAATTCTTTAGCTCAGTTATTTTTATCATTTACTTTATTTATGTATTTATAATTTAATTGATCACAAATCAAATTAGCATTTCGTTGGTTAATTCCTTTAATTGTTATTAAATAATCTATATTCTTAGTAGCAATTGCATCAATAATTGTATCAATATCATATTTTAGAATATTAATAGCTGTTTTTGGGCCAATTGAATTAATACTAATCAAGTCTATAAATAATAACCGTTCATTATAAGTACGAAAACCATATAAATCTTTAATAATTAAATTTTTATTAGGCATTATGCTAATATATTCATACAAATATAATTTGCAAAATTTATTAATTTCTAATTCATAATCTTTTGGGATACGTATTTGATAACCAATAAAATTATGTTCGCCAACAACAATATTTGCATTTGCATAAATAACTTTAAAAATTAAATAGTTCATTTTAACCACCTCAATAAAGAATTAGTTAAAACTAATTATTCTTATCTTTTTTTATCAACTTTAGCTTTTTTAATAAATTTATATAAATCAAAAATTAAAAAATAACCAAACCCAAACATCCCAATTAAACTACCTAAATAAATACTAAACATTCTTCAAATAAAAATAATATTATTTATATCTTGCGTTGATAATCAATTCATTGCGTAACGAATTTGATTTTGATCATTTGTTAAAAAAACACGTAACATAAATTGAATTGAACCCTCAGATCCAGGCAAAGGGACAAAATTAGTTGCTGTGACAGCAATATTTGTATAATTAAATAAATCAAAAAAGATGTTATGTGGTTTTGGTTCTACTAAACGATATGAAATATACATTAGTGCATAAATACCAATGTTATAGACTACTCCAATAACAAAAGCCAATAATGAAACCCGCAGTGTTTTAAAATAATACAAATAAAAAGCTTTAAAACTTATATTTTGATTATTTTTTTGAATTAATTCAATTTTTGTTAAATATTTAAGCTTAAAAAGTTTTTTGACTCAATTATAAATTAAAACTGAACGAAAATGCAATTTTTTAGAGAAGCCTAAAACAAAATAAATAGCTGTCATACATAAATCAGCAATTATACCAACAACAGCCAAATAATAATAAAAGGGTAAACTTGTTTTATTATTAACTGCATAAGTTATTAATTCATAATTAATATAAATAAAAGATGGTACAGTTACTATAACTTGGCCCAATTCATAAAAAGTTGATGAAACAAGTAATAGTGCAGAAACTTTTTTTAGATTATGATAACCATTTTTATTTAAAAAATAAATTGAAAAAGGTTCACTTCCAACAGAAAAAGGAGTTACAGCATTTAAAAAAATTAAACTAAAACTATAAAGGATTCATTTCCATCAAGCAATTTTGATTTGGTTTTTATAAGTATCAATGACTGCAATAACTATAAACATAAAAGCCCTAAAGAAAATAAAGCTAATAAGAATTAACAATCATAAAATAGCTAATTTAATAGTTTTTAAACTATGATTTATTTTTATAAATAAATTTTGAAAATCAATATCTAAAATAAAAAGAATTGAAATAATAATCATTAATAAACAAACTATTAAACCAATTATTAAAAAACAAATATTCTTCTTCGTTCAAAAACTAGTTTTTTCATTAATATTATTATCCATTTTAAAAATCCTTATTCTAGTAATTTAATTATATAATTTTATTCCTAATAAAAAAGAAGGGCACCCCCTTCTAAAAATTTTACTTTTTTGATGATTTGTTTGCTGATTCAGTTTCTCATCATGTTTTTTTCGAAATTGGATCACTTTGAAATTCTTCTTCAATTAATACTGTTTTTAATAATAATTGTTGTTTTTTATCTAAACCATTATTAATGGGTAAAACATCATCAATTGCTTTTTCTATTTGTTCTTTTCCATTTTTTTTAACAATTAAATCATGGCCACGATGATGACGTTGCGCTTTATGTTTATTATGGTGATTATCTGGATCAATATGTTCATATTCTTCTTCTATAAAGTATTCATTATTAGGAAATACTGAACTTTGAGGTGCTAATAAACATTCATCATAAACTAGTTGTGCTAGTTCAGCTTCATCACGTTTATTTCAAACACTTACATACTTTGATAACCAACTAAAATCATTTTGATCATCATTAATTAAACTTTCTTTTTCAGAAAATAAAGATTCTAAAAATAAATTTTCAGCATACACTTTTTGGTTTGAATAAATATTTTCAAAAACAGGTTCTTCAAATTCAAAAGAAACAGGAGTAAAAGGTGTATGTTCTTTTACTGAATTATCAACTTCATCAACTGGAGCTACAATATTCTCCTGTATAAATTCTTCATTGCTTTGATTTTCGTTCTTTATAGGCTCAGGTTCAACTTCTTCATGTAATGGTTCAATAGGTGTAGATTCATGTTCGTTAACAATATCATCTTCTTGGTTATTAACTGGAGCTGATGATAGATCATTGCAATCTTGTAAAATTTGTGGTTCATCCATTACAGGTATTTGTTCTTGTTGGATGTTTGTTAAAGCTAAATTACGTAAACTTTTAATCGTTTTTGTGTAATCAACTCACATAAAAACGCCACAATTTTTGCATCTTACTTTAACTTTTTTAGTAACAATAGTTTCATCATATAATTGATAAATATCTTTGTTATTATCTAAAACATCAGTAATATTTATATTTTTATCTTCAGTTAACTTTTGATTTAATTTATTTTTCTTACTAAATAATCCCATAATTCAACTCCAAAATTAATTATTTTTATAATTTTAACTTCTTTAACTAACTTAAATTATATATGAAAATAAACTTTTTTATTTCATTTATTAAATCTAATAAGCACGTGCAAATAAAGTCAATTTGTTTGTTTTTTTATTTGTATAAAAACACTGCCCGTTTTGAGTTTCATCAAAAATACAACGTGTTGAAGCATTAGTTAATAATTTAATTTGTTCATCATCTTCTTTTGTACCATCAAAGAATGCCTTAGCCATTTTATTTTGTGCAATAACTTGTTTTAATTCCTCGATATTATTTACAAAAACAATCGAATCCTCTAAATCTTTTTTTGCCTTTTCATAAATATTTCTTTTAATATCTGCTAATAATTTTGGGATGATTAGTTTCAAATCAGTTAAATCAACATTAATTTTTTCATGAGTATCACGACGCACAATAACAACTTGTTGATTAACTAATTCTTTAGCACCAACTAATATACAAATAGGCGTTCCCTCAATTTCTTGTTGTGCTAATTTATAACCAATTCCTTTATCACTATGATCTTCAAACAAACGATAATTATTTAATTGTTCACAAATCTGTTGACTAATTTTTAATAATTGGGGATTTTTATTAGAAAAAATCGTTAAAATAGCAATTTGATTAAAAGCAATATCAGGGGGCAAAATCAAACCCTGATCATCAGCATGAACCATAATTAATGCTCCAATAATTCGTGTTGATAATCCAGCAGACATTTGATGTACATAATGCATTTGATTATCTTGACCTTGAAACTTAATATCATAAGCTTTTGCAAAAAACTGCCCTAAATAATGACTTGTTGCAGATTGTAATGCTTGGCCATCTTGCATCATAGCTTCAATTGTATATGTTTTTTGAGCACCAGCAAAACGTTCTCATGGTGTTTTTAATCCTTTAATAACAGGTATACACAAATAATTTTGAACAAAATCTGTATACACATCTAAAATTACTTTAGCAAAAGAATCGGCCTCATTTTCACTTGCAAAAATAGCATGTAATTCTTGTCAATGAAACTCAGCATTTCGAAGAAATGGACGTGTTGTTTTTTCAGCACGCATTACTGAACACCATTGATTATTTTTAATCGGTAAATCATTATAACTATTAACAATATTTTTAAAATAATTACAAAATAAAATTTCACTCGTAGGACGTATTGCATAAGAATTATCTAATTTTTTATCACCAATTTGATTAACCATAAATAATTCAGGAGCAAAACCTTCAATATGATCTTTTTCTTTTTGAAATTCACTTAAAGGAATTAAAGTTGGCATGGCAAGATTGCGTACTCCGTGTTTTTTAAATTCGACATCAATTTGGTTTTTAATTGCTTCTCAAATTGCTCAAGCATTTGGTTGAAAAACCATCATTCCTTTAATATCAGTGTACTGAATTAATTTTGCATTATTTACAATACTTGTATATCAATCAGCAAAATTTTCTTTTCTTGTTGTAATCTTTTCTAATTTTTTACTCATTTTATCAATCCAACCTAAACTTTTATTAAACAATTGTTTTGTGTTTATCTGTAAATTGCTTTAAACACATTTTTAAAGCACTTGCGCCAATACGGGCACAACGAATACGATTCATTTGTTTTTTTACATTATAAAAAGCAATTAATTCTTGCATAATATCTTTATTGTAATCTAGCCCTTCAATCATATTTAAATAATTATTAATTAATAATAACGCATTATTAAGATCTAGATTTTTTACAAGTTCACAAATAATATCAGTGGATGATATGGAAATTGCACAGCCTGTACCTAAAAAAACGACATCAATTATTTTTTGATGATTTAATTTAACATAAACTGTAATGTCATCACCACATCCTTCTGTTGTATTATGATATGACAAATAATTTATTTCATCTTGTACAAAACAAACTTTATTTTTAGGGTGTTCATAGTGTTGCATGATAATCTTACGTAATAAAAGATTGTCATTGATATTATAAGATGCCATTTAATTCATCTCCTTTTTGATATTCTTTAATTGCCTTAATTAATCTATCAACATCATTAAAATCATTATATATGTAAAAAGATGCACGAATAGCACATTCGGTTTGAATCACGTTATTAATAATTTTTGCACATGATAATCCACTTCGCACAATAATATTTTTTGATCCTAAATAATTAGCAAAATCTTGGCAAAAAACACCATTATAACTAAAAGTTATAGTACTTGAAGTAGCATCTTGCACATATGTTTTAATTTCAGGAATTAAAGCTAATTGGTCACGTGCATATTTAGTAATTTTTAATTCATGTTCATGAATTTTATTATAACCTATATCCATTAAAAATTTTAAAGCAGCATTAAAACCATAAAAACCAGCAACATGCGGAGTTCCACCCTCAAATTTCATGTAATTATCATAGAGCTGATAACTATTTAAATCAATGCTAAAATTCATTCCACCACCATATTTTAATGGTTGCATTTTTTTAATCAAGTCATTTTTAATATAAGCAACACCAATTCCTGTAGGTCCTAATAATTTATGTGCTGAAAAGACCATAAAATCACTTTTGCATTTTTTCACATCAAACATACGGTGTTGAATACTTTGAGTTGCATCAACGCACACTAATACATCTGGTTTAATTTTTTTAATATTTTTAATAATAAGATTTTCATCTAAAACATTACCAATTAAATTACCACCAGAAGCAAACGAAACCACTTTTGTTTTAGGTGAAATTACTTTTAGAAAATCACTAAGTTGTGGAAATTGATTTTTTTGATTAGCAAAAATAATCTTGACACCTAAATCATCTCGAAGTTTGTATCATGGTAATAAATTAGAAGCATGTTCAATATAAGTTAAAATAATTTCATCACCCTTTTTTAAATGAGGTCTTAAACCGTTTGCAATCAAATTTAGAGATTCTGTAGCACCACTTGTAAAAATGATTTCATCAAAATTAGCATTGATGAATTTGGCAACATTTGCTCTTGTTTCATTCATAATTTCATGAGTGTGAAAAGTAAAATTTGAATCAGTATTATGGGGGTTAGTAGAATATTTTGTATAATAATCAACAATTGCATCGATTACAACTTGAGGTTTTAATGAAGTTGCACTTGAATCTAAATAAATAACATCTTTGTTATTTTTAAATCAAGGAAAAAATTGTTTGTAATCATTCATAGCGTATCCTTGCTTATTTTTCAAAAATAAGACTAAATTTCTTGCGATGGCTTGATAATTAAATTTGTTAAAAACAATAACAAAGTTTGCTTTTGTCAGCTCAACTTTAGAAAAAATCTAACATACTTCTATAGTATAATATTAAAATTATATTGTTTAAAACGATAAAATTATAATATATTCTCATAGCAAAAATAATATGGAGTTTGATATGAAATTTAAAAAAATTCTTTTAACAAGCACATTAAGTGTTTTAGGGGTTATTTCAATTGCAAGTTTAGCTACAAATTGTTCACAAACGAAAACAAAAATTAACCAGTATAAAATAACTATAAATAAATTAGATAGTCTAAATTTAACAAGTAATTTAACTACAAAACAAGCTTTAAAAGATGTTTTATTCTCAAAAGAAGGACAAAATGAATTTTTATTATCAAATGTTAAAAAAGTGGTTTATGATTGAGCAAAAAACAATAATGATCCAAAATTAGCTCATGATGTTAGTGAATATAATACACAATTAGATGAACAATTAAAGAGAATTAAAGAAAATGTAAAAAAATCATACCCAAATGATTGACAATCTGTTTTACAAAGCGAACTATATGATACTGAAGGTGGTAGTGAAAAATCATGAAAAGAAGCTAAGTTAATTGATCAAGCATACAAATCAATTACTTCTTCAATTTTTGATGATAATGATAATTGAATTAGTGTATTAAATGATCAAAATCAACTAATTGATGCCTATTCAAATGATGCTACTAAGTTGTTAGAGAATGAAAGTACTTTTAAATCAACTAAAATTGGAGATAGAAACAAAATTGTTGCTAAGACAAATAATTTTTTACAAAAAGGATACGCTAATTTATTTAATTTCTTAATTGATGATTATATTAAATATAACCTGCCTTTATCATTTGCCAACATTGAATTTAAATATGATGATTTAAAAAATCAAAACATTTATAATAAAGATTTTTTTACAAAAATACCAACTTCTGGCACATCACCTAATTTTCCTTGATTTGATCCTAAACCAACTGATAATAAATCAACTAACACTACAACTAATTATCTAGAAGTAGCTAAATTATTAAAAGAAAATAAATACTTAGATTCAAAAGATGATACGAATAATATTGACAAAAAATTCAACAACAATAATGATATTAATAAATATTTAAGCTTAAATGATTTTATTACTCAAGACAACACAAATTTAACATTAAGTGTCGGTTTATTAGCTAAATTTTTATCATTATTTGGAAATGAAAATTTTGGTATTTATCAATTAGATAATTTAGATGAAAATAATATTTTAAACAATTTTATTAGTAAGAATCAAAGTAATGCAAACACAAATAATGTTGATTTATTTTATCCTTTAGTTAAAAAAGATAAAACAGCTTTTTTAAATGATTTTAAGGATGTTAAAGCTATCCGTCAAATTAATGATTTAAAAAATGGATATACTCTATTACGTAATGAAAACAGTGTTGATTTATGAGGTATTAACAATTTTAAAAGACTTCAACAAGCAGCTAAAATAGGTTTGAACGCTCTATTAACAGAGTTAAAAAATGATTTTTTATACAATGGTGCACTATACTTAAATTCACGCAAATCAAATAGTGTTAAAAAACAAGGCTATGATATTAAAGCTAAAATTAAAGATTACTTTAATAACAATAAAGAGCGCTTATTAGCACTATATATTGCTACACATCAAAACGATAGTGATTTTTTGTTTAAATCAAACTTAAAAAATGATTCAAAAGTTTTTGCATTTGATCAAAGAACAATTAATATTATTAAAGAAAACAATGAAATTCATTTATTAAATTACTATGATAATTTAATTGATAAGTTAAATGATAAATTAATTAAATTTAATAAAAAAACATTTATTATTCCTAGTGTTGATAGTTTATATGATAATGGAATTAATACACCAATTTACTTAATTAAAGACCAAAATCAACAAATTAGTTTATTTCAAACTTTAAAAATAAAACTAGTGGGTAATAAAAATCTTATAGATGAAAATCAAAAATTATCTACAATGATTAATGATTATGTTGAAAACTTTGATATAAAAAAACACCTTGTTGCTAATAATAAAAACTCCCAATCAATTGTTTTTGACGATTATGTTATAAATAAAGTATTTAGTAAAGGAATAAACAGTGTTTTTGCAAATATTATTAAACAAGAACAAATTAAAAAAAGTGTAGCAAAATTCTTTGAATTTAATGATTTTAATTTTAAAAATAATTTTCTTGAAAACCAAGAATTATTAGCAGCATTTAACCAAATTATTAAGAATACAAGTGTTTTGGAAACAACACAAACTAATAATTTTAGTAATTTTGATAACTTAAAAAAAGTTTATGAACAAGCTTTGAAATTATGAAACGATAATTATACTAAAAATGGCCCTTTTAATCAGTTATCAATCAATTATCAAAAATACCAAGCATTATTTGAAACACTCGCTATTATTAATTACTTGTTAGATTTTAAAGATGGTAAACCAACATATCAAAATTTAATTAATTACTTGTTAAAAAAAACTGCTAATCATCAACCATTATTTATTGGTTGAAAAGCTTTAAATGATGTAACTAAAATTCCTAATTTTGGAAAAGATTCTAAAGAAGATTTTAGTTTCAAGAAATACCAAATTAATTTATATAATGGACTTGACCTATACCAATTAAAAAAAGCTGATGTTTATGAAATTGACCAAAATAGTCAAGAAGTTAAATTCAAAAAAACTTTTATAGATGCATTAACATACACTAACGATAAAAATTATTGAAACTCAACCGTTAATAAAGATGGTTCAGTTTATAATAATTTTATTGGCTTAATTGATCAAAATAATCAAAAAGATAAATTAGGTAAAGCTTTTGAAAAAATCGACTTGTTTGATAAATTAGTTTACGCTAATAACCCAAGTAAACAATTTAAAGGTGCACTATATGGTTATGGTAGTAGAGAATTATTAATTAAAACATTAGATGGTTTTGTGTCTTATCATGACTACCAAACACTTGCACAATTACTTTATGATCTAAATTTTAATGCAGAAGCTAATGCTGAATTTAAAACTATTTTAGATAACCAAAAACAAATTATTCCTGGCAATCAAAAAGATAGTAAAATAAAAAATATTGATTTAGCAACTAATGAAATTAAAACAATTATGATTAAAGGAATTAATAAAATCCCCCAAACTGCCTTTCAAAGATTAGATTTAGATTTAGTTTATAACAAATTAGACAAAAATGCTACACCATTAGTTAATAAAGAAGATAATGCTAATTTAAAATATATTTTATTAGTTTCACAATTTAATGCAAATGATGTGCAAAATTTAGTTATTAACAATCAATTAAATCAAAGTGCAACAGGATATTTAGGATTGTCAAAAAGCCAATTTTATAACTTATTATTTGATTTAGCATTAAATGATCAAACTTTAAAAATTGAAGCTTTTAGTCAAATTGAAAACGAACATAAAATTAAAGTTTACGATAAACGTTTAGCTAATAATAGTAATTTAAAAGGTTGAATCATAAATAATCTATAATGAATAAGCAACTAGTTCCATCCCTTTTAGCATTTGATAAAAAATATCCTTATGAACAATTAAAGATCTTTAAAAAGCATCATCTTCAAACAATACATTATGATGTTATGGATCTAACATATGTTAATAACACTGCTTTTGAAACTGAACATTTAGAATGGCTACTAAAAAATGATTTTTTAGTACACATTCATCTAATGGTTATTAACCCTTTAGAAAAAATTAAACAATATTTTATATATAAACCAACTCGCATATCTTTTCATTTTGAAATGAATGATTATCAAACTAATTTATTAATCATTAATGAAATTAAAAAACATCATGTTTTAGCAGGGATTGCAATTCATCCTTGTTTATCACTAAACGATTATGCTTCTTATTTAAAAGAAGTTGATTATATTACTTTTATGTCGGTTATTCCAGGTAAGGGTGGACAAATTTTTTTAGAAGAAAGTTTATTAAAACTAAAAAAATTATATGAATATAAAATTAAAAATAATTTCAAATTTAAGATTGAAATTGATGGTGGTATTACTTTAGAAGTTATTAAAAAAATCAATATTCCAATTGATTTTTTTGTAAGCGGTTCTTATTTAGTGAAAAATATTGAAAAACTAGAGCAAACTGTTAACGAATTTAATCAACTTGTTAATTAATATTAATTCTTAATTAATTTTAGTAACTATTTTATTTAAAAACCATTTCTTATAGTAATTGAAATGTACTAATTAATAAAAAAACACCACTGCAGGTGTTTTTTATTATTTAAAGAATTTACAAAATTAAAATTGTTTCAAATAATTATTTACTTCTTGTTCAATGATTATAATTTGTTCACTACTTAAATTAGATAAATGATCATTAATATAATATTTAAAAGTATAAATAATTCCATCATCTTTTATATAAAGATCGCTGATTTCAACTTTTCTAATATTTTTAATTTTTTTAATATTAGCAATTATATTATTTAAGTCAACGTCAGAAGCTAATTTAACACTAATATCACGTATGACATCATGATACATACTTGGCTTAATAACTTTAGTGATTACTTGTTTTTGATTTAAATAACTAGTTAAATTTAAATTAATAATAAAAATATCATTACTTAAACCATATGTTTTTTTGACTTGATTTTTTAGTTGACCAATAAAACCAAATACTTGTTTGTTTGCATTAATTAAAGCTAATTGGTTATTATCATATAATTCATTAACAACATGATTTTTATCATATGCATAATCAATATTTAATTTTGTTAATAAAGCATGTAGTAAAGCTTTTGTTGTCACAAAATTATTAACTATTAATGAATCATTAATTTTTGAATTAATTAATGGTTTACATAAAATGATTGATAAAACTGTTTGTTGACTTGAATCAACTGGATTAATCTTTGAAATCTCAAAGATATTTTCTAATTCATTTTTTTGGTTTTGGTTATATTCTAATACTTCAAGTAAGGAGTTAAGGTTATTTAATTTTAAATGCGAACGCATATTTGAAGTTGGATTATTAATTTCATAAGCTTGTTTAAAATTAAAAAAATTAAACTCATGTGCTTGTGTTTGATTTTTTAAATTATAAGTTTTACACTCAAACAAACCTTGATCAACTAAAAAATCACTAACTTTTTTTTCAAAATCATAAGCTAGATTATTTTCAAAATTTAAAATATCAAAACTGATTGGTTGTGGTTTGATTTCTTGAATACTAATTTTTTTCATAATATCTTCATAAACATCAAACTCATTTAATACATCATATCGATGACTTGGAGTAATTAAATTAGACTTATTAATTTTATAACCTAAGCGTTTTAAAAATGTTTGAGCAGTGTCTAAATCAATTTCTGCACCCACAAAATCACTTACTTGATTAATTTTATTTTTAATGACATTATGAACTGAATGTTTAAAATAATAAATTAATTTTGCATCTGATTTAAAATTAGCTAACAATTTTTTTAATGTTACTTTTGTAACATAATTAGTTAAGGGTTTGCTAAAACGCATAGCCGCTGCGGTATTGATTTTTAAACGACGCGCTGTATTTGCAATCAACATAGGATTAAAATTTGCACATTCAATATAAGCAGTTGTGCTTGTTGCATCAATTTTAGAATCATTAGAACCAATAATTCCAGCAAGTGCTAAAATTTTTTGATCATCAACGATAATTAGATCCCCTTTTTTAATTAAATATTCTTTTTGATCTAAACCCAATAAAATTGCATCTTCTTCAGCATTTTTAACAACAATTTGACCACTAATTTTTCGTGCATCAAATGCATGAAGTGGATTAGCAGTTAATAATGTTAAAAAATTCATATTATCAGCGAAATTATTAAGAACTTTAATTTGATTATTAATCAATATACTTTTAGTATTCCATTTTAAAATATAATTTTGAATATTTTTAACCTCGATTATTCCATACGAATTAACATCATCAGATAAAATCCGCACGTCAATAATTTCTTTATGTGGGCGATGATTAATCGTTGCATCAACAACATATTCGAAATCAAAATAAGCACATAATTCCTTAGCTATTCAAAAATAACCATTTAAATCATTCCGATTTGATGGAATTGATAAATCTAAAATAACATCATCTAAATTAAAAATTTGATTTGGGGTTTTATAATGGTCATAATTGTCATCTAAAACTAAAATTCCATCTAAATCTGTTGATGTTAAAAAACTAGTAGCTTGTGGATTAATTTCACTGTAAGCACATAACATTCCATTTGAAACATATCCTCTTAATTCACGTGGCGTAATTTTTAAACCATTTGCTAGTTCGGCATTTAATTTTGCTAAAACAACTCAATTATGAACACTAAAATTATTTGCACCACAAACGATCTCATAAACTTTTTGGTTTGCTTTAACTTTAACTAAATTTAAATGATTAGCATTAGGATGTCTAGTTTTTTCTAATACTTTAGCAAAAACTAAATTAGTAGATGGTTTAATGCTATTAATTGTTTCAACTTCACAACCTAAATCCATTAAAGCTGCGCATAATTCATTTAAAGGAATCTTTTTTAGTTTTGGACTAATCTTATGTAATAAATTTAAACTTAAAATCATCTTTTTTTACTCTTTCATTAAATTTAGGAATTTATTTAATTTGGGCATTAAATTTAAAATTATTTGAATATAAATAACGAATATCATCAATTTCATATTTTAACATTGCAATTCGATCAATACCCACACCAAAAGCCATCCCTGTTCTAATATCGTTAATATTCGCAGCTTTTAGAACATTTTCATGTAGCATTCCAGTTCCCATAATTTCAATTCATGTACTTTTTTTGCAAACTGCACACCCTTTTAAATCGCATTTAAAACATTGAACATCAACTTCAAACGAAGGCTCAGTAAACGGAAAAAAACTTAAACGATAACGTGTTTTTAAATTTTGACCAAATAAATATTTAATCAAACTGTCAATTAATCACTTTAAATTAGCAACAGTTAAACCTTCTTTAACTCATACAAAATCAACTTGATTGAATTGGTGGCTATGTGTTGCATCATCATCATCTTTTCGATAAACATTACCAAAAGACATAATTCTAATGTCCTTGTTTACGTTATTTTCTAAAAATTGTGCGGTTGTAGTTGTGCAATGCGTACGTAACATTTTAATTGAATTAATAAAAAAAGAATCAGCACTTGCTCTTGCTGGATGATTTTCATCAATATTTAAATGATCAAAATTATAAATAGGTGAAACAACTTCTGAACCACTTACAATTTCAAAATTTAATTTTTTAAAAAAAGATGCAATATCATCAATAATACTATTGAGAATATGATGATGCCCATTATTAATAAAAGGAGCAAACAAAGTCTTATTTGTTCATTTTTTTAAATCAACTTGATCATCTTTATCATTTAATTCTTTTAAAATTTGATCAGTAACAAATTCAATTTGTTGTTTGAAATTATTAATTAATAAACCCATTTCTTTTTTATTAGCGCTTTTTTTTAATTCATCATATAGTGGTAATAAATGTTGTTTAACAAAAATATTTTTTAATTCAATCAAATGACGTTCATTATTTGCTGTTCGTAAAATTTGTTTTAAATTTTTAATTAGATTAATAACATCCATGAACACTTACTCGCTTTCTTTTTTAGTATCTTCTTGTTGATCTTTAATCACTTTTTGATCTTCTTTATTATTTTTTTGAAAATTACGAAACCAATTCTTAACTAATTTTTTATCTTTTAATTCTGGAATATAAACGTTTGAATAAGATCAATAAGCAAAAATATTAATATTAATAATAATAATTAAAAACGAACTTATTCCAAGAATTGAACCATATTTAAATATTTTAATTTGGTTATAAGGAGAATCTAAATGAAAATTTTTGGTTTTAAAAATTTTAATAATATTTTGTTTTCATTCGTTATATTCATCAATTCGCGCATAATAATCTTTGATATAGTATGATAAACGAACAGCCGATCAGATTAAAATTGCTAATAAAATTGCTACAAAAACATATGAAATAATCGTAATAATTTTAAAACCCTCGATTGTTTTTAAAAAATCATAAAATTTTTTACCTTTTTTGTTATTCATGTTTATTTCCTAATTTATAATTTAAAAATAATTTCTTTTTATCAAAAACAAAATGTTTATGAGCATTAGTCTCATAACGTTTTTTAATCATGCTAACAATTTTAGGATTAATTTTACGATAAAGTAAAAATTGATCAAGATCGTTATATGTAAAACCAAAAAAACTCTCATCAGTTTTGTGTTCATCATCTTCATTTGCTGGAGTAGGAGCACGGTTTAAAATTTTATTTGGTAAATGATAATAAGCACCTAATTCATAAATATGTTTTTTTAGTAAACCAATTAACATATAATAATCAGCGGCACTATCGCCATATTTAGTAAAAAAACCTAAAATGTACTCATCATAGTTTAAATTACTCACAACAACACCCTTGTATGCATTCGCCATTGCATATAAATAATTTGTACGAATTT
The DNA here is from genome assembly GCF_000019345.1 of Ureaplasma parvum serovar 3 str. ATCC 27815. Classification (NCBI taxonomy): domain Bacteria; kingdom Bacillati; phylum Mycoplasmatota; order Mycoplasmoidales; family Mycoplasmoidaceae; genus Ureaplasma; species Ureaplasma parvum. The sequence continues at coordinate 524,383 of NC_010503.1, forward strand.
TAGGCTTTAAATTATAAAGAACATATTTATCATTTGTTTTTTTATTAATCATTTTACAATAGCTATCATAGATATCAACAAGATTGATAACTTCAATGTTAGGATAAATATTTTTTAATTCATTAATACATTCATAATCTAAACTCGAATTATGAATATCTAAAAAATAAGCATAAATATTAAGATCATACTCTTTTTTTAAATCATTTAAAATAGCTAATGTTAAAGTGCTATCAATACCACCTGAAATGCCCAAAATAACATTATTCGTTTGTGCGTCATTTAAAAATTTTATAAAATCATTTTTCAACCATTGTAGATATTTAATCAAATCATTATTCATAATTTATTTACTCTTCAAATTCTAATGTAATATCATATATTTTAATACTATCCCCCGCTACTGCTCCAGCTTGTAGTAATTGCTGGTTAAAATTGATGCTTTGAAGTTTTTGATTAAAACGAATTAAATTATCTTGCGTTTTTAAGGGAATGCGATGTGCTCAATATTTTAAATATTCACCAAAGACTTCAAAAATATGATCATCAACTTTTATAATTTCAATAGTTTTATCTAATTCTTTACTTTTAGGAATATCACTCGTTCATTTTAAAATTTGATCAACTGGTAATTGTTCTTTAAGTCGTTGCTCATAAATCTTTTTTTGTGCAAAGTAAATTTTAATAACATCATCTAACATATTATCTACATGTAAATTTGTTAACGCAGATATAATTTTAATTTCTTGATTATTTTTTAAATATTCTTTTAGAATCTGCAAATTTTCTAATGCTCCAATTTGATCTATTTTATTAGCAACCAATACAATTGGTTTGTTAACTAAATTTTGTTTATATTGTTTTAATTCATTAACAATCGTTTCATAAGCATTAATAATATCAGGATTATCATTAGGATCTAAAGAAATTAAATGAATTAATAAAAAACAACGTTCGATATGTTTTAAAAAATCATGCCCCAAGCCAACTCCTGTATGTGCTCCTTCAATTAAACCAGGAATATCTGCAAAAATGATACGATTTTGATCACGATAAATTGTACCTAAAACGGGATTTAAAGTTGTAAACATGTAATTTGCCGTTTTTGGTTTAGCATTTGTAAATGTAGAAATTAATGTTGATTTTCCTGCATTTGGTAATCCTATAATTCCAATATCAGCAATAGTTTTTAATTCTAATAAAACTTCAACATTTTCACCTAATTCTCCTAATTCATATAAATTTGGTGCTTTATTAAAAGGCGATTTAAAATGTGTATTTCCATGACCGCCTAAACCACCTTGGGCAACTAAATATTTTTGTTGATCAATATTAATATCTGCCAAAATTTCATTAGTGATAGGATTATAAACAACTGTTCCTAGTGGCACATTAATAAAAACATCTTCCGCATTCGCACCATGTTGATTTTTAATATCGCCTTTTTCACCATGTTTTGCACGAATAATTTTTTTATATTTTAAAAATTCTAATGAAGTTTCATTGTGATTACCAACAAATCAGATTGACCCACCATTTCCACCATTTCCACCAGCTGGTCCACCTTCTGGAACATGAGTTTCACGACGTCATGAAACAATTCCATCCCCACCATTACCTGCAATCAATACGATTTTACATTTATCAATAAATGCCATGCTTATTTTCCTTTTTGATCATCTTCAACTTTATATTTTATTCGTTCATTTGCTTTATTACGCTTTTTTAATTCTAAACGTTTTTTGTTAAATTCATTATAATATTGTTCTGAATCTTTAAGTTCATTGTATAGATCTGCAGCATATGTCTCAAAATGTTTTGAGCGATTCATAATAGCATTTGTAATTTTTGTCATGATAAAAATTGGTAAAATAAAAGCAACTACTAAAATTAAAAATCGTACTAAATATCCTCAAATTTGACTAGGAATAAATCCAGAAATAATTAAAATAAACATTCCAAATCAACATGAAACTACTGGCGTAAGAATGTCTCAACGAATCTTTGGCGTACTAAAAGCAAATATAATACATACAATAACTGCTAATCCTAAAGTTGAAAACATTGCAACTCAAACTGGATATGAACTAATTATATTTGTACCAAATTCAACACCATGATTGTATTGATTAGTAATTTCATTAACTAATTTTTGCATTCTTTCAATCATAAGAGGACCCGGTTTTGGTTTTAATTGATCATATACAATAGGATTTCAATGATAAAAATCTTTAACTCCTACAATCCATTGTTGGTTTTCATCTAATTTAAAACCTTTTCCATATCAACGACCATTAACACCAATTATTCCATTAAAACCTAAAAGATTGATTTCACCATATAAAATAAAAAAAACAATCATTGGAATGACAACAAAAAATGATGTAATTAAAAATTTATATAAAAGAGGTGATTTAAAACGTGTATTAGTTTCAAAGGGTTTTCTAAATCAAGTAGTTTTTGAATGCCTTAAATTCATTTACTGTCCTTTCTTTAATAAATGGTTGGTAATCAATATGATTAAATTATAACAATTTACTATATTTTAATTAATAAAAGGGTTTTTCCCATTCAATAAAACTTTTGGAGATAAAGGTTTTTTATTTGGAAGCTGAATCAATAATAGTTCAATATCAAAATCTTGCGTACTTACAAAAAGTTGATTTTTAAAAATCATGATTGTTCCAGGTTTTTGACATGACTTTTGATTAGTGATTTTAACTTGATATACTTTAATTGAAACGCCATTATATTGCATAATAGCGATTGGTTTATCATACATAGCATTAACAAAACGATTAATAAAAAAAGCTGGTTGGTCAAAATTAATAATATTTTGGTCCTTTTGAATATTATAAGCAAAACTAACAGAATTTTCATCTTGTTGAATTCCAACTAAATTTGGTTTTACTAATTCTAAAAAATGTTCTTTAATCATCAATGCACTAAGATTAGCTAACTCTAAAGTTAGTGATTTGGTTGTTGTGCAATCGTTTATTTCTAAACTTCTTTGAAATAAAATATTACCTGCATCCATTTTTTTAATCGTATGCATTAAAGTGATTCCTGTTTTTAATTCACCATTTAAAATGGCATAATGAATTGGTGCTCCGCCACGTAATTTTGGTAAAAGTGAAGCATGAATATTAACGATTTTGTATTTAGGAATATCAATTATCCCTTGATTAATAAATTGACCAAAAGCACAAGTAATGATAATATCTGGTCCTAAAATACGGATTTCTTCTTCAATTTCTTTGATTTTTTCTGGTTGAAATAACTTAATATTATGATCTAAACAAAACTGTTTAACAGGAGAGTAGATAACATTCTTTTTTCGATCAAAATGTGCATCTGGTTGACTAACAACAGCGATTAAATCAACTTCATGCATGTTAAACAATGTTTCCAAAACAATTTTAGCGATTTCTGGTGTACCAAAAAACATTACTTTATATTTCATTTAATTAAATTCCTTATTTTAATACCTTATAAATAAGGTAAAGATAGCAAAATAACTCCTTAAAATGGAGTTATTAGTTTGTTTTATTTTTTTGTTTTTCTAATTGTTTTTGACGTCGTTGAGCTGCTTTTTGTTGTTTTTTCTTATCTGCTTCTAATCTCTTGTTATAAATCTCATCATCTTTAGCTTTAATTGGTTCAATTCATAACATTTCTTCTTCATAATCTAAAGCACGCACAACATCAATTTCGCGTCGGTTTTCTTTTTTATTAATTTTTACCAAACGAACTTCACACTCAATCGCACGGGGTTCATCTATAATTAAAGTTTTAGCATTTCTTGTAGTAAACAAAACTACATATAGTTCTTTAGGTTTAGCACGTTTTTCTTTTTTAATTCGTTCCATTTCAATTTTATATTGCTCTGGATTCGTTGTTTTAAGTGCTTTGATTGCTTTTTGTTCATTTTTATAATCAATTCTTTGTTGTTTTGTCATCTGAACCAAATTGTGTGGTTCAGCACGCTTAACTACATATGAATCAATAACTTCTTTTCCTTTATCGTCAATGCTACGTAAATATTTTTTAATTGTAGTTCAAACTTCATTTGTATCTGACTTATCTTTGTTATTAACACTAGTTTGATTTTCACCATTTTGTTTACGTTTTTTACGCATAATAAATACTACAACTAATACAATTGGAATGATAATGATTAAGATCATTAAAAAGTTGCCATTACCACCCTTTGCACTATCTGCTTGTAAAATAGATTCTATTATTTCTTGGTTATCAAGCATGTAATCCCCACCTAAACATCAATTTATGAACACATTATATTATTATATGAAATTAATAGCAACATTCATAATTAATTAATAGATTAAAAATTATTTATTAGAATGTTAATAGAATTTAAATAATTTATTTAATTAGTAACAATCATACATTATAAACTTTTATATCATTTATAATTATTATTAAAACATGGTTAATAAAATAAAAACCAATTAGTTATGATTTCATTTCAAAAAATAGGAAGTAAGTAAATGTACAATATTAAATTTTTAGATTTATTAAATTCAAATTTAAAGCCTAACCCTCAATGAATTTTTAAAGATCCACATCCCATTTTACGCGAAGTAACTCAAGATATAGAAGGTAATGAATTATCAAAAGATGATATTTATTATCTTAAAAAAATGGTCCGTTATATTGATGTTTGTTATCATAATCAAGCCAAAAAATATAAAATTCGTTCAGGAATTGCGATCGCTGCAAATCAAGTTGGTTGAAACAAACGCGCAACTTATATCCATTTTAATGATGAAGCCAAAGAACATCATTATTTATTAATTAATCCTCATATTATTAAACGTTCATCTGAAATAGCTTATTTAAATCCAGGTGAAGGATGTTTATCTGTTGATGATGATCGTTCTGGATATGTTATTAGAAATAAAAAAGTTCATGTTAAAGCATATGATCTAATTAGCGAACAATTTATTGATCAAGAATTTAGTGGTATTATTGCAATTTGCATCCAACATGAAATTGGTCATTTAGATGCTGGTTTATATTATGACAATATCAATCAACAGCAACCATTTTATGCCGATCCTAGTTGAACAAAGATAGGAAGATAAAATCTTATGGCAAATAAATACGATGGGAATGCTATTAAAATCTTAGAAGGGTTGGAAGCTGTTCGTAAGCGTCCTGGAATGTATATTGGCTCTACAAGTAGCACTGGATTACATCATTTAATTTGAGAAATTGTAGATAATTCAATTGATGAAGTTATGAATGCTAACGCAAAAAACATTAATGTTATTTTGCATGAAGATAATTCAATTAGTGTTTTAGATGATGGGCGTGGTATACCAGTTGACATTAATTCTCAAACAAAAATTTCTACTGTTGAAACTGTTCTAACAGTTTTGCATGCTGGAGGTAAGTTTGATGAAAGTGCATACAAAACTGCTGGTGGTTTACATGGTGTTGGTTCATCAGTAGTTAATGCTTTAAGTTCTTGATTAATTTGTGAAGTTTATCGTGATCAAAAAATTTACCAAGCGAAATTTATTAATGGAGGTCATATTAATCAATCTTTAAAAGTAATTGGAACAACTAAAAAAACAGGAACATTAATTCATTTCTTACCCGATCCTCTAATTTTTAAAAATTTAGTTTTTAATCCTAACATAATAAAAGAGCGTCTACATGAATCAACTTTTTTAATAAAAGATTTAAAAATTATTTTTGAAGATAAAATTAATAAAAAAAAGTACGAATTTATTAATAATCAAGGTTTAATTGATTTTATTAAATTTATTAATGAAGCTAAAAAGACCTTTTCTGATGTTATTTATTTTAGAAGTAATATTAACAAAATAGATGTTGAAATTGCTTTTCAATATAGTGATCAAAATAATGAAATTATGGTTTCATTTGCCAATTCTGTGAAAACTAGTGAAGGTGGTGTACACGAAAATGCTTTTAAAAACGCTTTAACAAGTGTTGTTAATAATTATGCAAGAAAACATAATTTACTTAAAGAAAAAGACAAAAATTTAGAAGGTGATGATATACGTGAGGGTTTATCAAGTGTAATTTCACTTCGAATCCCCGAAAGCTTAATTAGCTATGAGGGTCAAACTAAAAACAAATTATTCACACCAGAAGCAAATGAAGCAGTAAAAAAAACAATTGAAGATAATTTTAGTTTTTGATTAGAAGAAAATAAAACACAAGCTTTAGATTTAGTTAATCGAGCAATTCTTGCACGTGATGCTAAATTGGCTGCAAAGCGTGCTCGTGAAGAAACTAAAAAAGTTAAAAAAATTAAAGAAGAGCGAGGAATGGGCGGAAAATTAACGCCAGCACAAAGTAAAGATCCAGTTTTAAATGAATTATTTTTGGTTGAAGGTGATTCAGCTGGTGGATCAGCTAAACTAGGACGAAATAAAAAATACCAGGCTATTTTGCCCTTAAGAGGTAAGGTTCTTAATGTTTTAAAAGCTCGTTTAGTTGATGTTTTAAAAAATGAAGAAATAGCATCAATCTTTACTTGTTTAGGAACAGGAATTGGTGCAGAATTTGATTTAAAAAAATTAAAATATCATAAAATTATTATTATGACCGATGCAGATACCGATGGTAGTCACATCCAAGTTTTATTATTAACTTTATTTTATCGTTTTATGCGACCTTTAATTGAAAATGGTAATATTTACATAGCTTTACCTCCGCTTTATAAATTAACAAATAAAAATAACAAAAAATTCTTTTATGCTTGGGATGATGTTGAATTAGATCAACTAAAAAAAGAGCAAAAAAATTATGAAATCCAACGTTATAAAGGTCTTGGCGAAATGAACGCTGATCAATTATTTGAAACAACAATGGATCCAAACAATCGTTTATTATTAAAAATTAATATTAATGACATTTTACAAGCTGAACGGCAAATCAATACTTTAATGGGTAATGACGTAAGTATTCGAAAGCAGTGAATTGATAATAATATTGATTTTAGTGTCATTGACGAATTACAAATCAATAATGAGGAGTCTAAATAAAAAATATGAGTGTAAATCATCAAAAAATTATTAATACACCTTTAGACAACATTGTTGGTGAAAGTTATGCAAAATATGCAAAATACATTATTCAAGATCGTGCTTTACCTGATATTCGTGATGGTTTAAAACCTGTTCAACGACGAATTTTATACGCAATGAGTGAATTAGGAATCTTTTATGATAAACCTTATAAAAAATCTGCACGTACAGTAGGAGAAGTAATTGGTAAATATCATCCACATGGAGATTCATCAATTTATGAAGCAATGGTGAGAATGAGTCAAGATTGAAAAAATAATCTATGTTTATTAGATATGCATGGTAATAAAGGTTCAATTGATGGTGATAATGCTGCTGCAATGCGTTATACAGAAGCTCGATTATCAAAAATTGCTAGTGTAATGTTAGCCAACTTAAAAAAAGATGTTGTTAAATTTAGTCCAAACTTTGATGATAGTGAAAAAGAGCCATCAATTTTACCATCTCTTTTTCCTAATTTGTTAATCAATGGAGCAACAGGAATTGCTTCTGGTTATGCAACAAATATTCCTCCTCATAACCCTAATGAAGTTTTTGATGCTTTAATTTATCGTATTGATCATCCAGATTGTAGTGTAGAAAAACTAATTGAAATCTGTCCTGCGCCAGATTTTCCCACAGGTGGGGAAATCCACGATTTAAATGGATGTGCTAATGCTCACAAAACTGGTGAAGGTAAATTTATAATTCGTGCTTGCATTGATTTTAAAATCAATGATAATAAGATTAATCAAATTATTATTAGTTCAATCCCTTATGAAACAAACAAGGCTTTAATCATTAAAGAAATTGAAGATATTATTTATAATAAAGAAGTTGCTGGATTAATCGAAGTTCGTGATGAATCTGATGCTAAGGGAATTAGTATAATTATTGATACTAAAAAAGATATTAATTTAGAAAATGTTAAAAACTATTTATATAAAAAAACCAACTTGGAAATCAGCTATAATACAAAATTTATTGCAATTGTTCACCGAACTCCTACACTTGTAAATCTATCTACATATTTAGATGCTCAAATTAATCATAGTTTAGATGTAATTAATAAAGTCGATTTATATGATCTAAACAAAATTTTGTTACGTATTGAAATTGTTGAAGGCTTAATTAAATGCGTTGATTTAATTGATGAAATTATTAAAATTATTCGTGCTAGTGAATCGCGTCAAGATGCAAAAAATACTTTAATTCAAGTTTTTAATTTTACAAATAATCAAGCTGAAGCGATTATTATGATGCGTTTACATAATTTGACACGTACTGATATATTTGATTTAAAAAATGAATGACAAACGCTACAAGACGAAGCTAAAACGCTACAAGAACGAATAAATTCACTTCAAGTTCGCAAAAATTATTTAAAACAAAAAATGATTGAATTTAAAAAAACTTTTGGTTTTGAACGCAAAACAAAATTATTTGATGAATTAGTAAAAGTTGAAATAAACGAAGATCAAATGATCGAAAAACAAAATTTGAATTTAGTAATAAGTCGTGATGGATACATTAAAACTGTTTCTAAAAAGTCATTTGAGTCATCTAAATATGATGAATTAGGATTAAAAACTAATGATATTCTTTTTTATCATAATATCATTAATTCTCATGATAAAATCCTAATCATTACATCAAAAGCTAAATTAATTAATTTAGTTGCTCATAAAATCACTTCTATGCGGTGAAAAGATGTTGGTGAACACTTAAATAATTATGTGAAATTTGATGCTAATGAAAAAGTTATAGCTGTTTATATATGGAACGAACAATTTAAAATTGATGAATATCAATTAGTTTTGGCTTCTAGATTAAATCTAATTAAAAGAATTGAATTAAGCGAGTTGGATATAAATAAAAATAGTAAACAAATTAGCATTATGAAATTAAATGATAATGATAATTTAATCAGTGCTAATTTAATCAAAAAAGGTCATAATCAATTTATTATTGCAATTTCTAAATTAGGATTAGCCCTGCTATTTTTAGTTCATGAAATTAATTGCTTAAATCGTTTAGCTAAAGGAATTAAAATTATGAAATTAAAACCAAATGATGAGGTTAGTGCTATTTTAATTACTCCTAATAATGGTTATAATGTTCAACTTTTTTTAGAACGGGGAAGTAAGTGTTTTAATATTAGTGAATTAAAATTATCAAAACGTGCGGCCACACCAACAAATTTATATCCAATAACAAAAAAAGTGCAAAATGTTTTAGCAGCTTTTTTAGTTGCTCATGAAAATGTTTTTTATCTTTTAGATCAACAACAAAAAATAAATCCATATTACTTATCAAACCCCAAACCAACAAAACTAGATACTAAAATTAGTATCTATGAAAACGATCAAATGATCACTGATGTAGTTAAAGATTGCTTTTTAAGTGATGAAGCAATTAGTGATTTTAAAAAAATTAATATGTACGCAAATGAATTTGATAATGAAATGCTAAAAATTAATAAAAATCACGATGATTCACAATTAGAATTAATTGATGAAGAGGAAGAAAAAAAATAATGATAACAAATAAAAAATGTAAAGGCTGTGGAGCTTTTTTGAATGATCAAATCAATACAATTGGATATACCCCAAAAATAAATGAAACAAAAACCAATTTATGCCAACGTTGTTTTAAATTAATACACTATAATAAACTTGAAAAAGTAAGTACTAATTTAAATCAAAGTATTAAAGAGACAATTAACACTTTAAATTTTAGTAATTTACAGATTTTTGCTGTATTAGATATTTTAGATTTAGAACACACAATTATTGATGAACTAAAAGAATATCAAAATAAAATTATTTTTTTAGTTAATAAAATTGATTTATTACCTCAGCGCTACAATAGTGAATTAGTTAATGAAAATGTTGTTAAAACACTTATTAATCATGGATTTATTGATCCTAAAATTATCTATGTTTCCACACATTCTAATACCAGTTTAAAAAAAGTTATGGATTATATTAAAAATGCAACTAATAAAAAACAAAAATCCATTTTTTTTGGAAAATCAAATGTTGGTAAATCAAGTTTAATCAATGCTTTATTAGCGCTAAATAAAATTAAAACTAAACTTACAATTAGTAGTTATACTAATACAACAATTAATTTAAATAAAATTAATATACAAGAACATCAAATACTTGATGCTCCCGGAGTTTGTTTTGATGAAAACATTTTAAATTATGTACGTGATGAAGATAATAAATCAATCATGATTTCTTATGGTGCTAAAGCAATTAATTACCAAATTAATCCCCAACAAGCTCTTATGATTTCTGGATTGGTTGGAATTCAGTATTTAAAGGGTCAAAAAACAACTTTTACATTATATGTTTCATCCCAATTAGATATTCATCGTTGTAAATTAGAAAATTTTATAATGAATTTTAATAAACGATATTTATTAGCGAAGTTCAATTATCTAAATCAAGATCTTGAATTTGTTGACCATCTAATAACTTTAAATAAGGATCAAAAAACCAATATTTGTATTGCAGGCCTAGGTTTGTTAGTTATTAATGCTCATGCTGAACAAATATGTATCCGTTTACCAAAAAGTGTTGGTCTAAAAGTAGCAAAATATGCGATTATTTAATTATTATTAATAAAGAGAGATTTGTTATGAAAATCATTTTGTTTTGTGGAGCTTTTGATATGGTTCACAATGCTCATATTGCAATGGCTAAACAAGCCATGAAGTTAGTTAATGCTGACAAACTAATTTTTTTACCATCAAATTTTAAATTTTTTAAAGCAATTAATAAAAATGACAATTTAGAGTATGAAAAAACAAAATTAACACCTGGACATCATCGTATAGCCATGTTAAAAATTGCAACCAAAAATTTAGTAAATATTGAAGTAAGTGACTACGAATTAAAACAAATTAATAAATCTTATACAATCAATACCATTGAGCATTTTAAACAAATATATGGTAGTGAACATGAATATTATTTTATTATGGGTAGTGATAACTTAGAACGTTTTAAACAATGAAAAGATTGGGAACGAATTCTAAAAGAAGTTAAAATTATTTGTTTTAAACGTGGGGATGTTTGTGTTAAAAAAAGTTGCCCACAAAAAAGCTGTGAATGCGAAAGTTTTAATTTTTTCGAACATGAAATTCTTTTGGTTAATGATTTTAATTACAATATCAGTTCTACTGAAATTAAAAAACGCCATAATTTAACATCAGGAATAGATCCAGCAGTCCTTGATTATATTAATGAACATGGTTTATATGCTTTATGATTATTAGAAAAACATTTAATTTCATATGATAATTTTAATAATTTAGAAAAAAAAGTTGCACGCATCAATCATTGTCGTCGCGTTGCTCAAATGTGTGTTGATTTAATGAATGTCTATGATAAAAAACTAATTGATCAAGCTTATTGTGCGGGAATTTATCATGACATACTAAAATGTTTAGATGAACAAGAAAGTGTTGCATATTTTAATGAACATAAAAGTGAATTAAATATTGGTGATGATTTTATCTCTTGAAGAATCTTACATTCATATCTTGGTGCACATTTATTACAAACCCAATATGGTTTTAAAAATCAATTAATTTTAAATGCTATTCGTCGTCATACAAGACCTTTTGATTTTATTAAAGATTATAGTGAATTAACTACTTTAGATAAAATTCTATATTGTGCTGATAAATTAGAGCCTAACCGTAGGGAAGAAATTGATCAAATTAACATTGATTATTATCGAAAATTAGTTTTTGAAGATCTAGATAAGGCATTTATTGAAGTTTATCAATACCAACAAAGACAAAGAAAATAAGGTAAAAATATGATTGGTTTAATTGTGGCATTAAATAGTGAAATTAAAACCTTTTTTAAACAAATTAAAAAGAAGGTTTATCAAATTAATAATATTGATTTTTACTTGTGCACTCATCAAAATATAGAATTTGTTTTAGTTTTTACGGATGTAGGAAAAACTAATGCGAGTTTTATTACTGCATTATTAATTAATAATTTTAAACCTAAAGTGATTTTAAACGTTGGTAGTTGTGGTGCACTAAATGATCAGTTACAGGTTTTAGATATTGCCATTATTGATCAATGCCAATACTTAGATGTTAACGTTAGCGCTTTTGGTTATTTAAAAAATCAAATACCGCGTTTAGATAAATTTTTTATTTTAGATAAAAGTTATAATCAACAAATCAAAAACCAGTTAATTAAGAAAAAACTAAAATGTTGAATTGCAAATGTTGGAAGCAGTGACACATTTATTAATCGTGATAACATCTCCTTTTTTTATGATCAACAAATCGACTTAGTTGATATGGAATTAGCAGCTATTGCTCATGTATGCACGCGTATGTTAACACCACTAGTAAGTATTAAATTAGTTAGTGATCATATTACTCTTCCCAATTCCAATCAAGAACAGTTTAATAAAAACTTATCACTAATTGATAAATGATTTAATGAGCATTTACCATCCATTATTGAAGCAATTTTAGAGATCTACTAATTTATTTTTGTAAAAAATATTAAAATTACAAAATCTACTATTATTTTTTAAATTGTTTTATAATTTACGTATATAAAAAGTTAGTTAAATAAGGAGTAGTTTATTTATGATTTATAAAGAAATTGTTCGTAATATTATCAAGCATCCATTAATCTTACCAGAAGGAAAACATTACCATTTACATAAAATTCTAACTTCAAAAGATGAATTACGTAAGGGTGAAGTTAGTTTAGTTGCAGAAAATGGCAAAGAATACACTGTTGATTTATCTGCATTTGTTGACTTATTAGTTGATGGTGATTGCATTATTGATGATAATCATTCACTTGTTGCTTTATACTTTGATGAAAGTAAATAAAAAGTAAAAAATATTAATTTAAGAAATCTTGCTAAAACACACCAGTAGGTTTTAAGCAAGATTTTTATTTGTAAAAATTAAGTATTTATTATGTTATTTATTTTATGAAATTTAATAATAATTTCAATTATTATGGGTTTTATTTTGTGTAAATTTTTAGTTTTTATGTTAAAATTTCTGTGTTATTTTATTAAAACATTATTGTTTTTTTTTTTTTTTTGAAAAAATAATGAGTAAATAAATGTTTTGTTTTTATCTGTTTATTTTATAAAAATGTGGGAAAAATTATATGAAATCAAATAATAAAAATTACAAATTTTTGAACATAAAAAAACGGAAATATCGCATTTTTTTTATGTTGTGTTCTTTAAATTTAATATGAGCAGGCGTTATTATAGCTATTGTTCTGCGTTTAAAAAATATTGATAAACGCTTTAGTGAAAATGACCATAAAATTGCTCGTCCAACTTGAGAGTATGATAATGATGGAAATTTAGAGATTCACACTCAATTAGCAAATGATTTAAATGATGATTTAAAACAAAAAGCTTTAAATAATGCAAATGTCAAAGGAATTGTTGTTGACCAAAATGGTGTAGAACATGAGATAGATGTAAGTATTGATGCTAATGGTAAGGTTATTATTCCAACAAAAGATTTAGTAAATAATGACCCAACTAAACCTAATATATACACACTTAAAAAAGTCGTTTTAAAACAACATAATCAACCAAATATTGATCTAATTAGTGAAGAGCAATTAAGTGGTGATAATCATATTTCATTTAAAAAACCAACAGTGGTTGCTCAAATTAATGATAACAATGATTATATAATGCATTTTACGAATCCTAATTTAGTTAACAAGAAAATTAAATTAACATTTAAAGTTGATGATCAAGATGATCATACAAAAACCATTGAAGCTATCATTGGATTAGATGGAAAGGCTATTTTTAAAACAAGTGATGATGCAATTTTTGCACCAGATCATAAATATACACTAACAAAAATTGAAGCTAATAACAAAAAAGTTGCTAACATTGATGAAATTCCATTAAAAAATAGAATCGTTGATAAAAATCCAATTAAAAGAATTAACTTAACACAACTAAAAGTTGCTAAAGATTTAATTCTTTGAAATAATACAAACCAAAACCAATTCATAACTGCTACTTTTAAAAATATAAATAACGATTTTGATGATTATATTGTTAAATTAATTTATGAATACAATTATCGTGGAGAAATGAAAGAAATTGCATCACAACCTTTCAAATTAGAAAAAAATAAAACAACATACAACAATATCCTTTTGCCAATTAGTATTCCAAATCGCTTATATCATTTTAAAAAAGTAGTAATTCAAAAATTAAATCAACCAAATAAATCTATTGATTTAGATCATGATCCAAATTTAAAATCTTTTTTTATTGTTGGTCCTGGTAAAACAGATTTTGCATGAAAAAAACCAAATGATGATCAAATTACATATGATGGTTTAAAGAGATTAAATATTGAAATTACTTCTCAAGATTATGCATTACAAAATGGTAAAAAAGTTATGGTTTGGTTTAAATCAGATGCCGAACCAAATAATGATTCACTTAAATTTATAGGCGAATTATCTCAAACTAACGCCAATGGAACAGCTGCTGTCATTAATAATTTAAATAATTTATACGGTATGAAAGAACAAACAGAGTATTACATCTATAAAATTCAGTTCATAGATGAATTAGAATATTCAAAATTACCACCAAACCGTAATAACATTGTTTATGAATATAATAAAAATATTGCACGTAATTATGCATTCCGAACTAAAACTGCCCCTTTAATTTTAGAAAAAATAGAAAAAGATGATAATGGTAGCATTGGAGGACAAAATTTTTATTTTTACCTAAATAAAGCTAGTGATGATCCTAGTACAATCAAGCAAGTTACTATATATTGTCGTGATAATAATAATGAATTATATACTTCTGATGATCAAGAAATAGATTCTGTTGATCTTGTATATCATTCTTGAATTCATGATTTAAAATGAAATCGTGAATATGTTTTTGATCATGCTGAAATACAAACAACATATCCTGATGATCCTGAATATGGTGGTGAAACAAATGATTTAGAAATTAAAAGAGGATTAACTTTCAAGTTTTATACACCACCAAGTAAAACAGAAATACAGTGAAAACATCCTATAAAAATAACTAATAATGGGGCAATTTTAGATATTCAATTACAATCAAAAGATCGGGCATTTGAAGATAAGCAAAAATATCGAGTGACATTAGTTGAAGCTGAAAATCAAAACAATGCTGTTGTTGGTGACTTTTTACTTGCTGGCACTTCTATTAATAAAAATGATAGCCCAATTGGTGATAATAATGATAAGAACAAAGATATAGCAACTTTGAGCTGTAATTTTGAAAACAAATTAAAAAAAGGGACTAAATACTTATTAAAAGAAGTTCGATTTATTGCTAATCCAAATGAAGAAATTAGTGCTAAACCTACTAGAGCTGCTAGACCATTTAATAATGATAATATTATTTATAGTTTGAATCTACGAATAAATGATCCCTATGACTTTACAACTTTAAAAAATTAGTTTAATCCTTAAATTTTTAGTTATATATATATATATATATATATATATGAAAGTAAATAAAATAATTATGAAAAAAAGAGTTAATAAAATATATAAACACAATATGTTTATTTTGCTAGCTACTTTAAATTTAGTGTGAGCAGGCGTTATCACAGGAATTGTTTTAAGACTAAAAAGTAAAGATTACTCAAAGCATACTATCTTAAAAAAATATTATTCATTTGATAAAAACGGCAATTTAATTCTTAAAGGTTATTTAAAACCACATGATAATACTAATTATGTTTTTGGGATTTTTAGCGATGAAAGCAATCAAGAACATAAAATTCAAGCACTTGTTAATGATAAAAAAGGATTTGAATTTAACACTAAATCATTACCACTAAACCATAGTTACAAACTTAAAAAAGTTACAAGTATTAATGACTATAACCATGTTTTATTAACAAATGATGATTTAGTTAGTCAGCAAAAAATTTGTTTTAGTAAGCCAGTTGATGCAAAAGTTAACTTTATTAATAATAAAAAAGTTTATCAAGTTAAACTAAACACGTTATTAAAAAACACTTTAATTCAATTAACACTAAAAGACTTAGAGCATAACGTATATAAAATTACAGCCAAATCAAATGATATGGGAGAAGTTAGTTTTGATGTTTCACAATTAAAAAATAATAATTTATATGAGGTAATTGCTTTACAAACACAAGACCAAACTAAAATCGTTAATGTTAATGAGATTGAATACAACAATAAGATCATAAATAATTTAAATATTGATGAATTAAATACACCATACCAATATAGCAAAAATGGTCATCTTAACTTAATTGCTAAGATACCATTACGCTATGCTAATGAACAAGTCTATGGTGTTTTTGAAGACCAAAATAACCAAAAACATTTAATTCCTGCCGTAAATAAAAATGATGGAACAATAATGTTTGATACTCAAGTTTTAACTAAAAATCCCAATAAAAAATATCATTTACAAAAAGTTGTTTTAGCAAAAAATCAAAATCAAATTTTAATACATAATTTTGATTTAGTAAGTAATCAAAAACAAGATATCTTCTTAAAAGAATATAAAGTTATTAGTATTAGTGCTCTAGAAAATGATGCTGATAAAACTAAAAGAGAAATCAATTTAAAACTATCTAACATAAAAAATGACTGAGTTAATAAGCAAATTAAAGTTATTTATTCAAGTTCAGATGGTTCAGATGTTCAAACTCAACCTTTAGTTTTAGAAAAAAATCAAACAAACTATGTATTAAAACTAAATAATTTAAAAGCAAATCGTTTATATACACTAAAGGCGGTTGAATTAATAAATAACAATGGTAAAACTAATTTACCATTAGATACTAACTTAACTAATAGTTTTATGGTTGAAAGAACTAGTGCTGTATTAGCAACAAGTATTAGTGAAATAAGTAATCGTTTGGGAACTGCTTTAACGAATGCACAAGTTAAAATCACTTTAAAAGATGTGGATAATGTTTTATTAGCTAATCAAAAAGCGATTATTAACTATGGTAATAATCAAAAGAGTGAAGCAACTGTTATTGTTAACAATGGTGTTAAGTATCTAATAGCAACCTTAACTAAATTAACATTAAATACGCCTACAATAATTAAATCCATTACATTTGAACAAAAACCAACATGTGCTATTGAAAATATTGGGTTAGATAAAACAAATAACATTATTTATCAAAATACACATGAAGCAGCAATTCCTTTAGTAATTAATAATAATTTTGAAATCAATGGGCCATTAGCATCAAGTCATGAAAGTTTAAAAAGTATTAATGCATCTGATGCTAAAAAGGTAAATGCAATTAATTTAACCCTTGACTTTAATACCAATGAACATATTTATAAAAATTTATTTTTTAAACTAAAATATGTCCCTATTGACGATCAAGGTAATGAAAATATTTATGACGCATCAGAAGCAATTTATAGTGATGTTTTAAGTGCAAATAATATAATTGCTAATAAAATCCAATTTAGTTTAGGTAATTTACAAACTAATCGTAAATATAAATTAAAAACAATTTATTATTTAACATCAAAAACAACACCTTTAGATGATCATAACGTTGTAATGATCAAACCAAATGTTAAATCCGAAATTATTGTTGCCCCTAATGATAGTACGATTGTAAAATATGGTAATTGAAATCAAGATTCAATTACTAATGGATCAAAGGCTATTTTTAAAATTAATTGTAATGATGGTGATATTTTAAGTGAGGATTTAAGTGCTACACTTGTTTATGAATCTAATGATCCTCATGATTTACAATCATACACTACAAAACTAAAAAAAGTTAACAATGATTGGGTGATTGATTTTAATTTAAATAATTTAAAACCACAAACCACTTACCATTTAAAATCAATAACAATAGCAAAACCAAATAAAGCATATACTAATTTAAAAATTCAATCACTTCCACAAGTGGATATTAAAACGCAATTACCTAATTTAATCTTGCATGATTTAAAAGCCACAAGTGCGGTTTTAAAATGGGATTCTACTAACAATGGTAAAAACAATCACCAAACAATTCAAGCAACTTTTTCTCATGTAAGTGCTAATTATGATAATCTTAATGTTAAATTGGTTTATGAATATAATTATCGGGGTGATATCAAAGCAGTTGAATCTGATTTAATTACTCTTAAAAAAGACCAAAATGTTTATCAAATAAATTTACCAATCAGCGTTCCTAACCGAAAATATACTTTTAAGAAAGTTTTAATTCAAGAACGCAATAATTTAAACAACTATGTGGATTTAAATAAAAAGATAAACTTAACAGATTCATTTGTAGTTAGCCCTGGAAAAACAACATTTGAATGAACACAACCAACTAGTGATCAAATTAGTCAAACAACCCTAAAAGCATTAAAAATTAAAATTCTTTCAGAAGATAAAACGCTTGATAATAATGTTAAGGTTATTGTGTGATTTAAATCCCATACAGATTCAAATGATGCACTTAAATGAACACGGGGAACTTGGGAGGTTAATAGTGATGGATCAGAAGCGATTATTAATCAATTAAATAACTTAAGTGGATTTAAAGCAGGAACGCAATACTATCTTTATAAAATTGCATTTGTTGATAATCTACAATATGGAAATACGCAAGCGAATGATAATAAAGTAATTTATGAATGAAAAGCCAATGATACTAAAGAATATGAATTTACAATGAAAAATGCACCAACAATTTTACAATCAATAAAATTTGAAAATTGTGATGCTAATGGTGTAATTAATAATGAAGCGGAAGGAATTGCAGAATTTTCAATGACAACAAACAAGGTTAATGATGATTTTGCTAACCGAAAAGTTAAATTCATATATCATGACAATAACAATGTTGCTTATGAAACTGATGGTTTTCCATTAAGCAGATCAGAAACAAGTCTTCATTTTTCTTTATCAAACATCCCTAACAACCGCGACTATACTTTTGACCATGCTGAAATTGAAACTAGTCCTAATAGTAATAAATATGAAATTTGACATTCTCAAAACAAGATAATATCTAAGTTCAAACTTAAACCAGCTCAAACTTCTGTAAAATATATTGATAAACAAGAAAGAAATAATAATAATGTAGATTTTGAGCTTCATTTAGGTTCAAGAGACTGTGCATTTGAAAATAACCAAAAATATCGTGTTACACTAGTGTCAGTAGACGCACTCCAAACCGAAATTTCTAAGGAATTTTTACTTTCTGATGTTAAATTAGATTATCAAGATGGTAATATTGGAATATTAAAATGCCATTTTGATAACTTAATACCAAACACCGGATATACATTAAAAGAAATTAAATTTCTTGCTAACCCAAATGAACAACAAAGTGCAAAACCACATAAGGTAATTAAACCTTTTAATGATGATAACAATGTTATTATCGATAAAAATTATTCTTGAAAATGATATATTTATCCTTCATAATCATTAATTTTTATTAATATAGTAAGATATCAAAACTCCTCTACTAGAAAAAGTTCTTTAGAGGAGTTTTGATATTATTTAGCATTTTAATGCTGTGGTTTTTTAATTTCTTCAATCAGTTTTGTTAATCTTTGAATATAAAGATTAAGAGTATAAGAAGAAACATTTTCATTACTTATTCCTTGTTCAACAAAACTAGTGAATTTTTCTAATCGTTGTAATTTTGCTTTATTATTTGTATGTTCATTTTTTGTTTGAATAATTTTTTTGCTTTCATCAATTAATTCTTTAGCTTTGGGAATATAAAGTTTTTTATCAATGATAGTAAAAACTCTAACACTAAGATTTTCAAGTTCTTTGCTAAATTCTCTTTCTTGATTATTATTTAATTCTAAATAAGCGATTAATTCTTGTGGTTTTTGCAGCGAATCAGAAGCATATGTTAAATCAATTTTTTCAAGATTATTTACTGTTAATACTTCGTTTGGAGCAAGTTTTAAATTAATTTTAGTATTTAAAAATAAATCCTTTTCATAACTTTTTAAGACTTCTTGAATGGTTTGAATTCGATTAGCTTTTTTTATTGGATCGTTTTCATTATTTAATTCAATATTAAACTCTTTTAAATGTTTAATGAAGTACTTAAATAAATAAATTTGTTTAAAATTTGATAAAATGGTTTGTTTAATTTTAATCACAACATCATTAATTTGTGAATTAGCTTTTTGAAATTTTTTAATTAATTCATCATTAAGATTATAGATTGCATCAATTGATAAATTAGTAATGTTAAAATCAAATAAGTTAATGATTGATTTTAAACTTTTAATTTGGTGTTCTAAACCATTATATGTTGCTTGAGAATTGTTTTCATCTTTTTGCTTATTTTCTTGTTTTTCAATACTATAGTAAGGATTATAATCATCTGGTTGTAATGATTCAATAATACTGATTAATTTGTTAACACTATTTTCACTTTCTAACGCAATCATTTTTAAACCTTCTAAGTAATTTTGAAGGTCAACCAAAAGTTGATTAGTTAAAGTTTTAATTTCTTTGATCTCTAATGTCTTTTTAACATTTAATACATGATTTATATTCTTTATTAAAATTTGTCTTAAATTTGTTAATTTAGTTTGATCAAATCATAGAAAATGATGATTTTGTTCATAAATAGTATTAATAACATTAACTATATCATCTAATTTTTTAATAAAAGGTAAAGCTTTTAGTTCTTTGTTAATTAAGTCATTAATATCATTTAATTTAGTGTAAATTAATTTAAAATCTTCATATAGTTTTTTAAAATTAGCTTTTGTGTCATTATTAACTAATTTTTGAATATCATTTTCAAGCTCAACAATGTTTTTATTTAATCCAGATGTTTTAATTAGGCTTTTAATTTTATTAGCTAAATCTAAAATTGTTTTTTGAATTAAAGCTTTGGTGTCTAATCTTTTTTGATGAGCATCAGATTTTAGTTTATCAATTATTGTAGTATCAACACTTGCTTGATTAAGTAATTTTTCATATTGATTTAAAAAATCTTGTAATTGTTTTTTAGTGTTTTCTAATTCAACAACATCTATTAAATCACTCATGTTTTTGATTGAATCTAATTCATTTAAAACACTAACTTGTGTAATTAAATTTTTAATTGTTTGTTGTTCTTGTTTTAATTTTTGCTCTGATAATTTATTAATGTTTTCTAAATTTGATTTAAGAGTTTGATTATATATCTTTTTAAAATCT
This sequence comes from Ureaplasma parvum serovar 3 str. ATCC 27815, assembly GCF_000019345.1. Classification (NCBI taxonomy): domain Bacteria; kingdom Bacillati; phylum Mycoplasmatota; order Mycoplasmoidales; family Mycoplasmoidaceae; genus Ureaplasma; species Ureaplasma parvum. Next base: position 545,691 of record NC_010503.1, read on the forward strand.
TCATAAGATGATTGATCAACAATTTCTTTTAATAAAACAGCTTTATTTAAACTTGATTGTAATTCTTCTTTAGCTTTTTGTTTTGTATCAACTTTTGCACAAGTTGTAATTATTGTTGCTAACAAAGGTATAGCACTAATCATACTTAGTTTCAATCAAATTGATTTGTATTTTTTGTGTTTCATATTTAAAACTCCAATAATTAATTATTCAATTACTAGCTTAACTTCTTAGTTATTTAAGTATTATTCAAATTAAACGTTTAAATATTTTAACATTATTAAAATAAAAATCTACTCTAGTTTTATCCTAAAGTAGATTGATCTAAAGTTAGATGTTCTTAAAGTAAGAAATCTAATAAATGTTTAATGTCAATAATAAATTTTGCTTTATTCGCAACTAGTTGTTCTGGAGTTTTGTTAATACTTGTCTTTTTTAAAAGATCAAAATTAACTTTTTTATTTAAAACATCATTTGAACTAGCTCCATAAAAATAAAAATCTTTTTGATTTTTCATATTAATATAACAAACTAAAATCGTAATTTCTGCTTTGTCTAATTCATCTAATATTAAATTATCGTTATTGTTTTTATTTTCAATATATCGTTGATATGATTCAATTAATAATTTTGTTTTTTCATAATCATAATCACTATATAAATTTTTTACTTCAATATATAAATAATGATCTTTTTGATCATGTGTTTTTATTTTTAAAATAAAATCAGGGTATGAATTACTTATTTGACCATCTTCATTAAAATATTGATATTTTAATCCATGAAAAACAGGATTTTTAGTCCAAAGTTCAACATTATTTTTAATTTTATCATTATCATTTGATAATGAAAGGAAACGATTTGCAAATTTAGATTCAGTTAAAGAATCAAAATAGTGATTTTGTTCTTTAAGATCTTTATATGCATACTTATCACAAACATTTAAATCTAACATGTTTTCACATTTTTTATATTTTTCAATGGGAATAAAAATTTCATTTTGATTAGGTAAATTTTTATTATTTTGCAATTTAAAAAGTAATTCATGATTATCTTTTTTCATTTGTTCTAATGAATTTTTATATATTTTTTCAATTTGATCAAGATATTCTTTAATAATAACATATCAATACATGTTGATGCTTATGTTTAATTTTCATCTTTTTTCTCACTCATTAAACTTCGTTTCAAGAAAATCAATAATTTTTTGAGGAAATAGATGTTTGTATTTTCTTAATTGTTCAATAATATAAAGTTCAAGTTCGATTGAATTTTTAATTTTAGTATAAACACGTGTTTTACCTTCAATTTTTGAAGTTTCGCCTTCTAAGTATTGATTTTTTACAAAATTTTCACGATATTCCTCATTAACATAGTATTCAAAATTACTAATTGAATCTTCAAACTTCTCTACTATTTCTTCTTTATAAGTTTCTCCATTTAAATAGTTATTAATTTTCTCTTGATTAATTTCGCCATAAAAAAATCTATCATTTTTATATTTGTCTTTTAAAATCAAAGTTTGACGAATTTTATCTTCTGAAATAATATTAGAATAAATAAAATATTGATTTGATATGGAATTATAGCTAATTTCGTTTTTGTCAAAGCTAGGATTTGGAAAACGCTTAATTCTTCCAATTGTTTGTACTGATAAATTTTTTGAAGAAACGTTTCGCAATTGTACTAACATGCAAGCACGCGGAATATTTCAACCAGTTGCAGGACCAATTTTAAACAAAATTACATCCACATTTGAAGTCTTTTTAGAAATTTCTTTTAGAGAAATTTTATTATTTTTTTTATTAATTAAAATATTAGTTTGAACCTCTTTATCATTAGAAAAGTATTTAACTCATGATAAATTATGTTTTTCTAAAATTTTAATAATTTTTTCAATTTTATCTAAAAATTCGCTTTTTTGTGGTTCTTTATTAGGTTCATTTTCAACTTGAATTAACATGGCTGGACGAATATTTTTTAACTCTTTTGCTTTTGAATATTGCTCTTTGATTTTTAAAAATTGCTCACAAGCAGTTGTTAATAATAGTTCATCATCAATGTTTTCTTCTTTTAGTTCTTTAATTTCTAGATTATAAACATGTTCATCTTTTAACAATTTTGTATCATCATCCATTAAATCTTTTTCATCAATGAATACTAATTTATGAATTCCTTTAGGAGTTGCTGTCATTTTAATAATAAAAGATGCTGCTTCTTGAATTTTATATTCAAATCGTGTTTCTTCTTTTTTAAAAGAATTTTTGTGTATTTTTTCATCAAAATCTTCAAATATTTTTGTTTTATTAACATTACCGCCATGATGAGCTTCATCACGGATATAAACTAATGTATATCCTTGTGATTTAATTTCATCTAAAAAAGCATCTAAAATTCCTTCTTCTGTAATAATTCTTCCTTTACCAAATGAAGAAGACCCAAAAATAATTACTTTATTTTCTTCAGCTAAAATATTGTAAGAACTATCTTTTTTAGCACTTTTAGAAGATGGTGATTCTTTAAGTTCGACATCAAATAAACCATTAATATAATATTTATACTCATTCATATTTTGTTCTAATTGAAATGGTAAATCAGCTGATGATAAAGTCGCAATTACAAAAATTAATTTTTGAGGACTACCATTAGCTTTGTTTGTCTTAATAATTTCATTAATAGTATTGGTAATAATAAAGGTTTTACCAGATCCTGTTGGTGCTTGAAAATCAATAATTTCTTTTTTATTGTTATTCACGCTTTCTAAATAACAATTAACTAATTGACTAACAGCTTTTTGTTGTGATTTGGTTAATTTCATAAATTTTATTCCTTTTTTTCAATTGGTTTTAGTGTACTTAAATTAATTAATAATTCGCGTTGGTTATTTTCAAATAAACTTGATTGACTTGTATTATTAAAATCAACTAACATTTTAGCAAATACTTTTTTAATCTTGCTATTATCAACTTCAATTGGATTAGTGTCAAAATATTTTAAATCATAAACATTTAGTTTATTTAAATATGGTTTATTTTTACTAACTCAATCAAAATCGATTTCGTTTTTAGTTCCAATACCATTGTTGATACGATATAAGCGTTCATAACAAACATTAGTGCCTATTTGATTTTCATTGTTTGTTATTAATGTGAATGTTCGATTTCCACCATCTTCTTTATTTAATTCTAATACTGCATGACCAGTTGTTCCAGATCCTGCGAAGAAATCTAAAACACGAGCATTTTTATTGGAATGTAAATCTAATAAATGCATTATCAATTGAATTGGTTTTGGGTTTTGAAAATCTATATTTAATGAATCAACTTCATTATTTCCATCTTTAGTTCAAATACCTGACACAAAAGTAAATGGAAGTTTAATTATGCTATAAGTAGTTTTTCTTTCATCATTAAATATTTTTGCTACTAAATGCTTTCCTGGCTCTTTTTTAAATGGAACTAAAATATAATTTTTATTATCTAATTTTAAATTTCATTTTTCTTTATCTTCTTTAGATAAATCTTCATAAGCTTTGTTTCTATGTTCGAATTTATTATCTTTTTTTCCAAAATTATTTCTAATAATATCGCTATTTATAAAAAAAGAATTATTGTTTTTATCTTTATATTTAATAAAACCACTCATTTTTTTATTTTTTTCAGAAAGACAAAAATTGTAATTATTTTTTGAATAACATAATATATACTCATGGCCTTCATATATTAATTTATTCAAACCACCACCAGATTTCTTTTGCCAAATAAAATTTGTAACAAAATTCTCTTCGCCAAAAATTTCATCCATCAAAACTTTTAAGTATGCTTGTTCATTATCGTCAATGGATACAAAAATTACACCATCATTTTTAAGTAAGTTTTTAGCTAATTTTAAACGTTCGTTCATCATATTTAATCAACCATTGCGACTAAATTTATCACGATAAACAAACTTAGATGCAACTACATCATCTTTTTCGCTAAAATTATTACCATCAGTCTTGCTTGCTTCAGTATTATAAGGAGGATCAATATAGATTACATCATAGTAAGCGTCGCGCCCACTAGTCTCTCTCTCTCTCTCTCTCTAACACTAATAAATTCTTTAGTACATCATAGTTTTCACCAATGATTAAACTATTAGTATCATTTTTAAATAAATTATGTGCATCATTCATGAAAGATAATTGCTCATTTTTAGCTAATATCGCAATTTGAGTTTGGTGCACGCTTGGAGCAACATCAAAACTAAATCCTATTTTAACACGTTGAATTAATAATTGAAACACATTATCTAAATCCTGGGGATCAGTTTTTTCTAAAATTTTTTTAATTAATTGTTTTTGATCCTCATTTAATGAACTCTTACTCATTTCATCAATGTCTTTTAAATAACTATTTAAATCTTTAATCATAAATCCTCTTTATAAATTAAATATATAATCTAATTTATATTATAAATGATGCTGAGATAAACTTAAATATCATTATTAACCAAAATTTAGTTATTTTAATAATTAAAAAAACTTTTAGTAAATTTATAATCACTAAAAGTTTTTGAATTTATATTAATTAGTTGTTGTAAATGAATAATCATTGTGTTGAGGATTATCTTTTTTTGCTTGATTACGGTTATAAATTTCGTTATTGTTATTAGCAAAATTTCATTTATAAGTTAAATAATTTGGCTTTTCACTAAAGTAAATACGATTGATATAGTATTTTGTATTCGGTTCTAAATTATTAATTTTATTTTCTGATATTAATCATGATGTTAAACCTGTTTGTAATTCTTGATGTTTATTAGGGTCAATATGATTTTTAATTAATCCATCAAATTCTTTATCTGTTTTCGAAAGTGTGATTTGATAAGGTCCTTTAATATTTCCTTTATCATCAATTAATTCTAAATTAGCAACTAAACCATCATGAAAAGCTTGGTCGTGGGAAATTAATTCTAAATTAAGATTAACTTGGGTTGGTGAAATGTTTTTAATATACTTATTTTCTTTATTTTCATTAAAATCACTTGCAGTTGTTAAAATCGTGTTTTGACTTGGACGACAACGAATTGTTATAGAGCTTTGATTAAAAATTGTTCAAGTATTATCATCGTTTAAAACTTCTATTCGTTCAAAATTATATTCTCGATTAGCAATTGGTAATGGAATTTTAACATACATACGGTTTTTTAATTTAAATAAAAGATTTTCTCTATTAATTATTTGATCACTACTACCAATATCATTGCTATAAGCCATAAACTCTTTTTTTGTGCCATCAACTGTTGTATAAGAAAAAACAAAACGTGCTTTTTTATTTACTAATCAAGGATATTTAACATTTAAAATAAATAATTTCACTTCACAAACTGGATGATTAGTTTTTTTATCAACATCAAGTGTGTTTTTTAGATATTTTTCCACCAAAGCTATTGATAAAGGATTTTGTAATTCAAAATTATAAGTAATTTGATTTAATTTATGTTTTTCATCTAAATTATTTGGATTATTTTTATCTAAATAATAAATATTATCTAGTTCATATAATGTAGCAGTTTTAATGTCATCAAACTTTAAATTAAATTCGATCATTCACTTATTTATTTCATTTTTAATTGGTGTACAACTAATAGCGTTAGTTTTAATTTTTTTGACAATCTTGTTGTCTTTGTATTTAAAAGTTGCAGCAAATGTAAGGTTTTTTAGAATATTAGAGTTGGCTTTTAATTCAACTTTTAATTTAATATTAGCTTCATTTTTACGTTGAAAATAATCTTCTTGGTTTTCTAATGGTAATAATGCAAAATTATTATTGATTGTCAAAGGTTGATTTTTTTCTTCTTTTGTATCATCATAAATAATATTAGTATCTAAATAACCAATATTTACAATTGCTTTAGGCGGCTTTTGATCAAATTCAATTTTATTAATAAAAGATGTTTTATTTAATTCTAAATTATCTAATCGAGCTGTTAAATATTTTTTATTATTTTCAGCCACTACATGAGCTTTTGTAATTTTATTATCATCATAATTAATAGTTGCACTCATATTTGTATTTAAAACATTGGCTTCATCACTAATTTCAAACTTTATATTTGTTGAATTAATACTATTTGGTGATCGCGGTTCTTCAACTAGTGAACTTGTTAAAACTTTAACTAAGGGTTTTTTAATAATCACTTTGTTAATTTCTAAAATATCATCTAAATTCGCAATATTGTTATTGACTGTTAGTTTATTATCAACAATTCCAATTAATGTATATTTATGATTTGGCGCAAATAAAGTATTATCATTTGTCTTTAGTGTTATTTTTTTATTAACATCTACTATTGCTTGTATTGTTTTTATTTCATTGGTATTATCAATTTTGAATCTAAGTTCAATCTTTTTATTAATTAAATTTGCATCGTTAAAATTTATTGTATAATCCCCGTTTTTTAAATAATTAACCACTATATTTGGTCTATTAAGAGTTTGTTTTTGATTGCTAGATAAATCAAAATTGTGTACGAATTCAATATTTTCATCACTAGCAGAAACAATTTTTTCTAATCGATACTGGTTTGGTTTTACTAATTTTCCAATATCAAAACAAATCTGACCATCATTATCAACTTTAGCTAATAATTTATGTAATTTATGATTTTGATCTTTAAAAATCCCATATACTTGTTGGTTAACATAATATGGCGCTACTTTAGCAATTAAATTAATATCACCATTTTTTGTATACTGATATGGTTGGTTTAAACTATTAACATTTAAATTGTTAATAGTTTTATTATGATATGCGATATTAACTGGATTAATAACTTTAACTAAAGGATGCGTGTTATTTTTATAAATGTTAACTAATTCATAGAAGTTATTATTTGCTAATTTACTTACATCAAAATCAACATTTCCTTCTACATCTACTTTAGCATCAATACTATAAATTTGATTATTTAAATCTTTTAGTTGCAAACTAAGAGAAGAATTAAATAATCACTTTCCTACATTTATTCGGTATATTTTTTGATTATTTTGGTTAATAAAAGAAGCTGTTTTAGGTGGTTTACTAATCATAATTTGATGTTCAATCGCTAACTCATTTTGTTGAATTAAAACGTGATTGTAATCAGTTTTGTCAAGAATTTTTACTAAACGATAATCATGATTATTTGCTAATTTTGATGTATTAAAATAAGCAACTTTATCTTTAATAGTTGGTTGTATGTAATGATATTGATGCTTTTCATCAACAAAAACACCCATAATTTGCGGATTCTTTTTAGCTTTGTTTTTTAAATTAACTTTAATAACAATATCACCAGTATTTGAATATTCATTGGTTTTATCTATCTTAGATAAAGTTAAACCAATTATGGAATTAGACAATTTATTTTTTTGTAATCGATAAACATTACCTTGTGGTAAATGGTTATTAATCTCGGTTTTAAGATCTTTTTTATTATGAATTTTTAATCAATAGGAATCATTATTTTGATCTACAAAAATAATTGAATTCTCCTTATCATAAAGTCTTAAAACAATTCCAACTATGACAGCTGATCAACATAGATTTAAACATATTAAAAAAGAAGCAATTTTAATATGCTTTTTTCAATGTATTTTCTTATTATTTTTCATTTTCATATTAATATTTATTTTCTAAAACGATTCAACATAATTTAATTAAAACACATTTTTTTTTTTTTTTTTGAATTTATTTTGTGTAAATACCAATATTTCATAAATTACTACACTAAAACCCTTTTATAAAAAAATATTAAGCAAAAGCATATGAAACAATAATTCAACTTAAATAATAGTGCTAATCTAATATTTTAAATTGTGTTGGGAAGTTAAAAATTTAAAATATGATATCATTTATACAGTATTTTTGGACAATTTAAAAAAAGTAAAATTGTTGGAATTTAAAAATAAATAAAGGGAGAGTAGAAATATGATAAAAAAACATATTAAAAAAATAGTAATTGGAGCTTTAAGTACACTAGCGTTCATCACAACAACAGTTGTAGCAACAGCTTGTGCAAAACACAATAATTCTGTTACTAAAAATAATGAACCAAACGTTAATGTTAAAGATGAAATAAGTTCTTCTAATAGTGAATTAAATGATTCACATTATTATTGAAAAGCGCCTAAATCTGATACAAGCGAAGGTTTTCAAACAATCCATAAAAGTATGGTCGAAGATGGAAAACGTGCATTTTTATTACCAGGGTTTTCACAAAGCAATTATCTACAAGACGCAATAAAAAACGCTAAATTTGATAAAAATGCTGTTGGTTTTTTATTAGATACAGTTTATAATGCAAATAATGATCCTTCTTTATTTGATGGTGCAAATCGTGTTGCAAGTGTTTATTTTAAAGTTGATGATGCTGCTTTTTTAGGAGGGATTGCTGCCGCTTATATGCTAAATGCAAACCAAAACATTTTTGCAACAGATGGCCAACTTAACTGGGGAGGATATGTTGCTTTAAATGCTAAAAACACTACTAATTATTTAGCAGGATTTGCCTTGGGTATTGAATGAGCAAACAAGCATTTAGCAAACAAAAAAGTATTACAAGAAGGAAGTAGTGAGTCTAAAACATGAATCAAAGTAAATGAGGTTCAAGCTTCACAAAGTAGTGCTGGAGGATTTGATGAAAATAATGAAAATGCTAAAAGAATCCTTAAGGAACTAATTTCTAAAAAAGCTGATTTAATTTTACCAGTAGCAATTACCCAAATGAGTTTAGCAGTTAATGAAGCAATTAGCACAACTTCACACAAAGTAGCAATAATAGGCGTAGATACTGAACAAGAAAACGATAAGACAATTAATAAAGAAGCAAATACTTTTAAAAATACTAATATAAGTGGAAATAAAAATGGCGTTATTCGTTTTTCAATTGTTAAACGATTAGGAGTAGCAATTGAAAAATTACTAGAAAACGCTGTAAATGGTACTCAATTTCAAGGACATGTTAACAAAATTGGTGATGAAATTGATGTTCACGATAAATATAAATTAGGTGTAAACACTGTAGGTTCACTAGTTGATGGTGTAGTAGGAATCTCAGAATCTGCTTATCACTATTTAATTGATGCTTTTAATCTAGCACAAACAGATGAAACTAATAAAGTAAGTACATATGACCAATTAGTTCAAAAAATAATCCAAGATCCTTTATTTAAAAGTTTAAACCAAGATCCTAAAATTGATGGATATATAAACCCTAAAAATCTTGCTAACGCTAGGGGTAATGAAGGTGAATTAATAAATGGAAAAACAATTAGTCCAGAAGCAAATGGGGGAACCATTTATAAAGCAACAAATGGTTCATATTATTACTATCCTGTTGCTAAATCAACATATACTGCACAAAATGCCTCAACTATTTTTAAAGAAATATGAGATAAAGCTAAAAATGATGATGACAAACGTCGTTTAGTTGGTTTAATTTTATCCTTCGCAGGCGCAAATGTTAAAGATGGAGGATATTCTGAAATTAGTTATGATGGCATGTTAGGTTTTTACGCAAAACATGGTATTAAAATTCCAAAATTATAATCATCTAACATTTATATATAATTTTAATAAAACTATTCTGTTAACAAAATATATTCAGTATAAATATATCCATTTTTAATTTTTATAAAATCCAATACCTTAAGTATTAAGGTATTGGATTTTTGTGTTATATAAATCTATTTTTAGTAAATAAGCATTTAAAATACTATATAAAAGCGTATTTAAAATGTTTGTAGCACTTCAATAAAGAACAAATTTAATTTTTAATTAAAACAGATTTTATAATTTATAACTAAAAGTCTACCTTCTTTTTATAAAAGGTAGACAATTTAATTTATGATTTTTTCTAATGTTTATTTTTGAATAATTGTTACAATCAAATTATTTTTGTTTTTTTATCATTTGGGACTAATGCAATTTTTGCATTATCTTTTTTATCATTTGCTCTTCAATATTTAATACCATAAAATTGATATCTTGAAGATTTTGGCATTTTATCTAAAAGTAGTTGAAATTGGCCAGGAGTATTATAATTTTTGTTAACATTATTTTCAATTATTCCAACTGTTGTATTATAAATTTGACCATTATCTAAATTTTTGTACATAACTTCACCAAAAATAGAATCATTTTGATTATTCATATTATTAAAAATAAGTTTTCTAACACTTCCACTAAAACTAACATAAGTATAACTTGTATTATTTGTAGTATAAATGTTATGATCAACATTCGTAATATCTACTATTCCAGCATAATTACTTGTATTAGAACTTTTGTATATAACTGAACCATTTTTATTAGTATCATAAAAAATATTATCTCAATCATTATTTATGTTTTTATATAGGTAAGAATTTGGTTTATTTTCAAATTTTACAATTCTTAATTTATATTCATTATTTTGATCATTTATATTAATATTGTTAATATGAATTTGTAATTTAGGTTTACCATTGTCATTTACAATTTTAATTATTGGATTATCATCAATTTTATTGGTTGATAAATTTTCCACAATAGCACGAATTTTATATGAATTTAATAATGATTGAGAAAATCACTCATCATCATTAGTAATATTAAATTCCATTATTCTTGATCAAATTTGTTTTTTTTCATCAAAATTTGTAATATTTTTAAAATTAGTTAATTTTGTCACACTTGGTTCAACAACAAATGTTTTATCATTTAATTTACTAATATCTATTGAAGTAATATTATTAGTATTATGATTTATTTTAATAATATTTTTTAAAGTATATTCACGATTATAAGTTAAATTTTCAATATTAACGCTATAATCTTCTTGATTTTTATTTAAAGTTAAGCTTACTTCTTTTTTAGAAGTTGAATTATTGTATCTATACTCTAATACTAATCTATCACCATCATTGTAATCTTTTATATCCTTAATTTTTAATTTAATAATTCTTCTTCTTAAATCATTAGTTTTTTCATAAGTAATTGATTCGATATATGGATCAATACCTTTAGTTAAAATTTTATTTTGATTTTGTTCAATAATGTTAATGTTTGTGTTTAATTCTGTATCAAATAGATCATTGCCTGTTGGTCTTGATAATTTTATTGTAGATAAAATGTATTCTGTATTTGGCTCTAAATTAGATATTTCTCCTTCAAGAATCCATTTATTATCTTTTCTTACTAAATTAATTGTTTGTATAAATGTCTTGGTACTATCACTAACTTTTTTAAATACCAATTGGAATTTAGAATTTGTATTTAACATTGTTCCATCATTAGTAGTTGTAATTTCAAAAGCATACTTTGCACTATTAATTGTTGGTTGATCCCAATTTCCGTATTTTTTTGCATTATATATTGCTCAATTTGTTTTAAAATTAGTATTCTCTAACGTTCTTCTTTGTGCATCATTAATTGGTGAAATAATTTTATTACCATTTACATCTTCATAAGCTTTGTTTGGTTTTTTAATCATTCTTATTTCTTTTATGTAATATTCACTTCCTTCATCAAGATTTACTAAATCATGTTTAATATTTGCGTATAATCCATCATTTCTTGAATCAATGATTGACATTGTATAAACTTTCATTTTATCTTGATTGTTTGGATATTTTTTATTAGCAAAAGTTACAACTATCTTATCGCCATTTTCTAAAATTTTATCTAATGATTCTAAACCTAATCTAAATTTAGCAGTAGTTATGCCAATATTTGATTTTCACAATTGATTTTCATCGCCTTCTGTTTTAAATGTTACTGCAGTTGGTGCATGATGATATATAAATGAATCAGCAATATTATTTGAATTTAGCAATTCTTCAAAGATATTATTATTTGAAATTAAAATCTTTTTGAAAGAATATTTTCTATTAGGAGTTAGTTTACTAATATCAAAATTATAACTAGTTTTATTGTTTGATAAAGTTAGTTCATTAGTTTCTCATTCTTGATGATTGTTATCTTCATATACTAATTTAATTTTTTTGTTAATGTAATTAGAATTAATTCTTGAAAATTCTGCTTTTATTGTTCCTATCACTCTATTAGGATTAACAGCATTTTCTTGTATATTGTAATAAATATCATTATTTGATTCTAATTTCAATAATTTTAGTTTATCAACTAATGTTTTGAATTTAGTATCTAGATTACCTCCATATATTACATTATTTTTATTTATTGTTAACATTCATTTAGCTAAATCTGGCTTATTTTTAAATTTAGCTGATGTGAATCTATATTCTGTTTCTGGTTTTAAATCAGTTAAATTTCATTTAATTTTAGCACTATTTTTATTTGCACTTACTTCACTTAATACACCATCAATTTTTTTAATTTCTGATGGATTTGATGTAGATACAAATGTAGCTTCAACAATTTGATTATTTTCAAAAACTTGATCAGTTGAATTAACTTTTACATTTATAGTAGCACTATTCTCAGTTAAATTTGTTACCCAATTAGAATAATCGATAGATAAATTTGTATTATAAGGATTAATACCAAATTTATGACTAACACCATTAATACTTAAATCATTAAACACTGTATTAGTATCTTTTGAATCAGTAATTTGAGCTTTAAATAATTTATATTCACGATTAGTAATCAAATCCTTATCAAGAACTAAATCGTAAATCTTTTTATTATTTTCCAATGTAACTTCTTTTGTTCAAACAATTTGCTCATTATTATCCTTATAAGCTAATTTAATTTTTCTACCAGCATAATTATCATTAACACCAGAAACGGTTAATTTAATTGTTTGGGTTGTATTATTAATATTATCGTTTGAAGTAATATTTACAATAGTTGTTGGTCCTGATATCGTTCTGAATTTATAATTTTCATTATTATTAATAATAATATTTCCAGGTAATAAATTTTCATATGCTAAACGTGGTTTTTGAACAAATTCAACTTTTAATAATTTATATTAAGTTTGCTCATTTAATGTGGCCCCTGTTTCAACATTGATTGTAGCTACAGTTTTATTAGAATTAACTTCACTAATTTTTCTAGTCCATTGACTTATTTGACCATTATTTTTATTTTCAAGATATACGATAACTGATTGATTAGTTTCAAATATTTGATCAACAGATTTTAATTTTATATTTAACTCAGCACTATTATACGTAATATTTAATGGAGTGCTCCATTCGATGCTTGTTGTTGATGGGTTTCGTTTAAAACTATTATTTACAGTATTTTGTTTTTTTAAATCAATATATTGAGAATTATTTTTATCATCATTAATTTGTATTTTAATAAAAGTGTAATTTCTATTAGCTATCAGACCACTTAGAGTAAAATTATATTTTTGCATACCTTTTTTTAAATTAACTATATTGCTTTCATATAATTCGTTATTTTGATCACGATAAATTAATTTTACTCGACGCCCATTATATTGATCATTTACTCCAGAAAATGTTGCATTAATTGTTTGAGAATCAACATTAATTTCATTTGTTGATAACAATTCATTTAAAATTGAAGGCCCAAATTGGGTTGTAAATGAAATATTTCTTTTATTTTCAATAGAAACATCTAAATCTTCATAAACATTGCTTGGTTTTGTAATATTAATTGAATTTAATACGTATGTTGAATTTGGTTCTAAATTATTTATTTTACCTTTAATTAATCATTTCCCATTTTCTTTTAATAAGTTAACATTTACTTGTTTTAAAGTACCACCATTTTTATTAAATGTTACCGTTGCTGTTGCATTTGCATCTAATTCTCCATCATTATCATCTGTTTTTAGAAGAAAATTAAATTCAGCACTTGTATCTGAAGGATTTGATCATTCGCCATTTTTAGAAATTATAGTGTGTGATTTGTTTATTTTAATTTGATAATTAATGTTATTTAATTTTGGTAATTTATTACTTTCAACAATTGTATTTGAATTATTATTTACTAAATAATACACATCAACTAATGAATATAACTTATTAGCTTTTAAATTATTTAAAGTAAATCTAATTGATGTCTTTCCGTCATTATTTACTAAAGATGACCCATTAATAACATTAGTTTCAATAATATCATTATTTGTTGATTTGAATTTAGCTATAAATCTTAAATTATGTGCTATTTTAGGATTAATTTGCAATCCAAGATCTACATCGATATTGTTTTTTTGATTAGCGTTTTTAACAACTATTTCTTTATTTATTGGACCATTAACAATAATATCGTTATTAATTTCTAATTTAGGTATTGAATCATTATTATAAATGATATTATTAGATTTATCAATTCCAATATTTTCAGCTGCTATACTTGGTTTATTATTAAAACTAATATTTACTATATTTACTTTATCATTAAAATTTAAATCAACTAAAGTAGCAGTTAAATATTTGATATTACCACTTACAGTAATAAATCCCATTGCTTGTTTATTATTACCATAAACAATAGTAGCTTGATCTTTATCTCTAAGTACATTATCTGGATCGTTTAAATTAATTTTAATAATAGTAGATTTTAAATTAGTTGAGGCTCGATTACTAATTTCTTCAATATTCAATACATTTATGGCGCTTGTTCTTGTTGTAATAAAACTATTTGTTAAATTACCTTCTTTTGGGAAATCTGAAACATTATTATTATCAATCAATTTTACATCAATTAAGGTATATGTCCGATTACGTTTTAAATTATTTAACAATATATTATATTGTGTTTTATTAGATTCAATTAATACCTCATTAGTATGAATTGATTCACTAGTATCATTTGATTTATAACTTAGTTTTATTTTCTTTCCAACTCATGATTTTTTAACTCCACTAAGTGTAAAATTAATTGTTTGCGAATTTGTGTTAACGTTATTACTTGATGTAATATTTATTAATTTGTGGTCGCCAACTTTCGTTGTAAATTCATAATTTGAATTAATAGAATTTGTGTTATCTAAAATAACATTATTTTCACTATTATTGATATTATTTTTGGCTTTTGTTGGTTTGTTAACAAATTGGATTTTAACTAATTTATAAGTTGTTTCTTCTTTAAAATTAACACTATTACTTAAATCATGCGCTCAAGTTCCTTCTTTGAAATCACTAGTTACATCTTTTAATGGTCTTGTGTATTGTAACCATGTATTAGTATCTCTAATTGTTTCTTTAGGAGCAAATCATGCAACTACTTGTTGATTATTTTCTAAAATTTTATCTTCTGATTTAATTTTGAAATTAAAATTAACACCACGCGTCCCAACAATTGTAGCACTACTATCATTTCATTGAACTGTAGTATTTTTTGTTTGAGTAATAAATGTATTTGACACACCATTTAATTTTTCAAGATCTTCAAAATTATTAGTATTAGAAATATGATTTATTTCAATTTTTTCAAACCTATATTCTCGATTTGAATTTAAATTTGATAACAATAATTGATAGTCATTTTTACCTTTTTGTAATGTAATTAAAGAACTTTCATAGATAACATTATTATTATCTTTATAAACTACTTTAATCTGACGTCCATTATATTTAGAGTTAACTCCTGATAACGTTACATTAATAGTTTGTTGAGTATCATTAATAGTATCATTTTGAGTTTGAATAACTTTTAAAACCGGATTTCCAGTTTCAGTAATTAAACTTATATTTTCTTTATCATTAATCGATACAGATAAATTAGTGTGAGTTTTTAATGGTTTACTTAATTCAATATTTTCTAATTTATATTTAGTTTCTGGATTTAAATTATCGATTTGACCTTTGATTAATCAATCATTATTTTCTTTAATTATACGAACTATTTTTTGCTTAATATTATTATGTTCATCTTTAAATTTAACAGTTGCATCAATGTTATTTAAAACATCATTATCATCTTGAGTTTCAATTTTAAATTCAAAATTAGCTGTTGTATCTGTAGGTGATTTTCAATTTCCATGTTTACTAATCATTGTAACACCTGGATTAATTTCAATTTCCTTAGATACATTATGGTCTTTAAATATTTTTCTTGTTTCATCAATATTTTGATGAATATTATCTAAATAATAAACATCAACTAATTTATATAATTGATTTGATTTTAACCCCTTAACACTAAAAAGAACTTCTTGTTTGCCTGTTTTATTAATATTATTACCATCAATTAATTCGCTATATACTTCATGACCAAATTCATTTCTAAATTTAAGCTTAAATTTAAGATTTTTAGCTATATGTTTGTTTATTGTAAATTCAATTGATGAATTAATGCTTTCTTTATCATTATAATTTTTAATTTCAAGATGTAAATTATTAGATGATAATGGACCACTTATTCTAAAATCATTGTTAATTTTTAATTTTCTAGTTTCTTCTATTAAATTTGTTAATTCATAAATTTTATTCGAATTATTAATGCCAACACTATCAACTGCCTTATTAGGACGAGTTATAAATTCAATTTTATTGATAATTGTATCATGATTAAATTCAAGATTAGATAAACTAACTTCTAGGTATTTCTCATTATTTACTGTAATAACTTTTGCATTTGTTTTTTTATTTGTATCATATGTTATTTCAGCAATTTCGTTGTTACTTAATACATCCTCAGGATCATTTAATGAAAATTGAATTTTTGCTACATTTAAATTATTTATTACTCGATCACTAATCTCATTTAGCTTATTGACACTAATTGGTGTTTTTCCTTTAATAATAAATGAATTTTGAAGATTTTGCTTATTTGGAAAATCAATTCAATTTTGACCATCAAATCATTTTATGGATTTCAAAGTATATTTGCGATTGTATTTTAAATTATTAAAATTAAAAACATAATTTAATTTATTTTCCTCTAAATTAACTTTCGCCTCTACTTCATCATTTGTATTAGATATATATACTAATTTAGCTTCTTTGTTAAATCATTCACTACGAATTCCATCAATTGTAACATTTACATTTTGCGAATTTGTTAGTGTTTGATTTGATTCAATATTTATAATTCCATAATTACCAGGTTTTGTTTTAAATGAAATATTAGTTGGATTAATAGTTTTAAGATTAGAGTTAGCATTTAGTGGCTTAGTTAATACAATAGACTTTAACTCATACTCTGTTTCTGGTTTTAAATTATTTACTATACCTTCAATAAACCAAATGTTTCCTTCTTTTTTTAATTTTACATTGTTAACAAATTTTGTATCATTTTGATTTGATTTTGATGAAAAGATAACATCAGCCATAACATTATTATCTAATATGTCTTCATCATCAGATTCAACTTGTAATTTAAAATTTACACTGTTTGAATTGATCTGCCATTCAACATTATTTTTTTTAAAAGTTGTATTACCGGGTTTAACTTCAATTTCATTAACAACATTATTAGATCTTATTAATTTATTATTATCTATAAGATCTTTATCGTCTTGATTTAATAAATAATATAAATTATCAAAGTGATATAAACGATTTGATTTTAGATTTGGAATTCTAAGTTCAATAATTTGTTTTTTACCTTCTTTTTTGATTGAACTATAAGAAACAATACTTGATTTTACGGTTTCATTATTTTGATCTTTAAATGTTGCTATAAAGTATAAATTTTGCAAAATATTATCATTAGCTTTTAATTCTAAATTAACTTTTACATTAGTTTTATTATTATATTCCAAAGTAATACGTTTATTAGTATCACTTTGAACAGGACCAATGACACTAAAATTATTATCAATTTTTAATGGATTTATATTGTTTGTATTGTTATATATTTTATTGCTATTATCTATTCCAATATTCGTAGCAGCTTTTATTGGTTTATTAATAAAAGTAATACTGTTAATAATAGTATCTTGGTTTAATGCTAGATTATTGAATGTTGTTTCTAAATATTTTTGACTCCCTACAATTTTAACTTTTGCTTTTACAGATAAATTCTCACCATAATTAATGATTGCTTCTTCTTCATTACTTAAAACATTATCAGGATCATTTAATATAAATCTAATTTGTGTTGATTGTAAATTATTTTTCGCTCTTGCAATTGGCTCAATTATTGAACTTATACTAATCGATTGTGTTTTATTAACAATAAATCAATCAGCTATTCCATTTTTTAAATGGAAAATTATTGATGTTTTATTATCATCATTAATAATTCTTACTTCTTTTAGTGTATATTTACGATTATGTTTTAAATTAGACAATTCGAAACTATAGTGGTTATTAGCCCAAAGCAATGTTTTTTGATCACTTAAAATTTCTTCACCGTCATTTGAAGTATATACCAATTGAATTTTTTTATTAATTCAAGTTCGTTGAATTCCATCAATATCAATATTAACTGTTTGTGTTGTAGTATTTATAGAATCATTAGAACTAACATTTGTTACTTTATGATCAACAATTAAGGTTTTAAAATTATAATTCGAATTATTGTCTTCAAAAATGACATTATTAGCATCATTATTAATATTAGTGTAAGCTAATGTTGGTTTTCTAACAAAGCCAACTTTTATTAGTTTATAATTTGCTTCTTCTTTTAGTGTTTGATCAGTATTAAAACTAACTGTTGCCTCACTTCCATCACTACTTATACTTGTGATAGTTTTTGTATATGATATTTCTTGACGTTCATCATCATTAGATTTCAAATAAGTAATAATGCTATCACCTACTTGAAATACGTGATCTTTAGATTTTAATTTATATGTAATTGTTGCACTTGTGCTTGTTATATTTGTTGCTAAATTAGTATTATCAATGACTATTTGTGTCTTTGATGCATTTACATTAAAACTATTCGTAACATTTGTTGAATTATTAAGTGTTTCAAAATTATTATTAGAAGTCTTTATTTTTATTTCTTTAAAAGAATATTGACGATTAGCAACACTAATTGGCAGTGTAAAAATATATTGTGTTTGATCTTTTTGAAGAGTTAGTTCATTTGATTCAACTAAACTTTTTTGATTATTACTTCTATATTCATAGACTAACTTAATCTTACGATTATTATATAAATCATTAACCCCTGATACTTTAGCGGTAATTGTTTGTTGATTTGATGCATTAGGTTGATCATTTCACATTAAATCATGAGATGTAATGCTAACTAATTGTGTTGGTCCACTTTGAGTTGTAAAACTAATTTGTTCTTTATTTTCAATTTGGATTTTTAAATTAGCAAAAGCATTCATTGGTTTAGTAATTGAGATGTCATCTAATTTGTATGTATCATTATAAGCCAAATCACTAATAGTATCTTCAATATACCATTGATTATCTTTTTGTTTTAGTTTTGTTGTAATTGTTTTTTTAGTATCATGTTGGTCACTAAAAGTGATAGTTGCATCTAGATCAGTACTAAAATCAACATTTTCATCTGAATTAATATTAAACTTAAATTTTTGAGCATTTGGTTGTGGGAATGTTCAATTACCATTTTTTTGAATCGTAGTAATCGTTGGTTTAACAGTTATTTTATAATCAACGTTTGAATTCTTTTCAAATTTATTATTTTCATCAATATTAGTTTGATTTGATGAATTTACATAATATAGTCCTTTGAAAATATATTGACGATTTGATGTTAAATTAGTTAAATTAAATGTTAATTCTTTTTTATTATTGTTATTATTTGTAACAATTTTATCTGCAGCAATTGGGTTTGTTAAAACACTCTGACCATCGTTACTGTCAAATTTTGCAATAAAATATAAGTTTTTACTAATATGATTATTTGTATCTAATTCTAATGAAACTGAAATATTTGTTTTATTATTAGCTTCAAACTCTTTTAGTGTATGAAGTGGGCCAGTGATTTTTAAATCATTATTAATTATTAAATTAGTAGCATCATAAATAACATTAGTATCATTAATACCAATATTCTTACTTGCATTTTTAGGTTTTGTATTAAATTCAATTTTATTAATGATAGTATCTTTGTTTAAGACTAAATTACTAAAAGTTGCTTCTAAATATTTTTGATTTTGATCAGTAATTACTTTTGCACTAGTAGTTTGATTATTATTATAAGTAATAGTTGCTTGTTCATCATTACTTAAAACATTATCTAAATCATTTAATTCAAACCGAATTTTTGCACTATTTAAATGATTTACATCTCTATCTTGAATTTCAATAATATTACCAACTCCAACTTGGTTATTACTTAAAACAATAAATTTATCTTGAATCGAATCACTTTTATTAAATGGTGTTTTAGTGTTATTATCATTAATTAATTCAATTTTAGTAAATGTATAAGTTCGGTTTTTCTCTAAATTAGTTAATTCAAACTCATATTCTAATTTATTTTTTTCTAATTTAATTATAGCGGTTTTTGTTGAGTTATCGTTTGCACTATAAGTTATTTCTAATTGTTTTTCATTTCATGCATTTTGTATACCATCAAGTTTTAACTTAATTCTTTGTTTTGTATCTACTGTTGATGGATTTTGTGATTTAATTTGAATAACTTTATAATTACCAGCTTGCGTTTGAAATGAAATATCGTCTTTATTTAATATTTCAACTACTAATGGCTTCTTTGTTTTATTTGGTTTAGCTAATAGAATTGATTCAAGTACATACCTGTTTTCTGGTTCTAAATTAGTAATTTGACCCTTAATTAAATATTTATTATTCTGCTTAATAATATTAACTTTAACTGGTGTTAGTAGAGTTTGACCTTTTTTAAAACTAATTGTTGCTTCTAAATTATCTAAAACTTCATTACCATCATCACTATTAATTACAAACTCAAATTGTGAACTTGTTGATGTAGTATTTCAAGTATTATTTGATTTGCTAATTGTTGTTTTACCAGGTGCAATGTCAATTATTCGAGTAACATTATTTGCTTTTGGTACTTTGTTTTTGTCATTAATAGTATCATTATTATCATCAATATAATAAACATCAACTAATCTATATAATTGATTTGATTTTAAATTATCTAAAGTAAAATTAATTACGTTTTTATTGTTATTAACTATAATTGAACTATTAGTTAAAATTGGACTATAAACAACTTCACCATTGATATTTTGAAATTTAAGTTTAAATTTCAAATTCTTACTAATATGTGGATTAACTTTAAAATCTAGTGTTGAAGAAATTACGTGTTTATTATTAGCCACTATATTTTGTGTACTATTAACATCAGTTGATAATGGACCAATGATTTGGAAATCATTATTAATAATTAATTTATTTAAATTACTTTCGTCATAAATTACATTTGTATTATTTTTGCCAACTTTAATAAAGGTTTGAGATAAATTTTTAAATTCAATTTTTTTAATAATTACATTTTTATTAAATACCAAATTTGTTATTATTGCTTCTAAATATTTTTGATTTTGTGCATTAGTTTTTACAATAGCATCAACTTTTTGTTCGTTATCATAAGTAATTGTTGCAATATCATTTGTTTTTAAAATATCATTGTCATCTTTTAAATTAATTTTAATAGTTGTTTGATTTAATTTATCAGGAGCACGATCATTAATTTCTTCTACGCTTGATGCTGTAATTTCGCTTTGTAAATTAACATCAAATGAATTATTTACATTGATTTCTTTTACAAATTCGTGATCTTGGCCATTGTCAACTTCTTTAATATTAATTTTCTTTAAACTATAACGTCGACCTGGTTTTAAATTATTTAATACTAAATTATATTCTTTTTTATCAAAACTTAGATGAACACTATTGTTGTTATTATCAACTGTTGTTTTAATTTCAGGATCACCTAAAATGTTTGATTCATAAACTAATTCAAGCTTTTTATTATTTCAAGCTCGCTGAATACCATCAATTTTAACAGTAATTTCTTGTTGTGTTGTATTTGTTGATGTGCTTGACACTACATCAATAACTTTATGTTCAAATTTTTGTGTCGTGAATTCATATGCTTGTGAACCATTTTTATACTCAAAAATAACACCATTTTTATTTAATAACTCATATGCTTTATTTGGTTTATTTTTAAATGTTACTTTGATTAAACGATATGTCGTTTCTTCTCTTAAACCGCTTAAATTAAATTCTAATTCACCTTCATTAAATGAATTAGTTACATTATTTAATTTTGCTTCAACTACTTTTTGATCATTTAAATTATTAGTTGGAGCAAAAACTGCTTCGACAATTTGATCGTTTTCTAATGCTTCATCATTTGTTTTAAGCTTAAAATGTACTTGAGCATTATGTGCACTAACTGTTTTAATAGCATTATTAGTATCATAATTAATTGTTGTTAATGATGGTTCAAATTCAATTTTTGGTTTATGAATCTTTGAATTAAAACTAATTTGATTATTTGTCATATCATTCACTGAATTTTGATCATCAAAATAATACAAACCTTCTAATTCATAAGCACGATTATGAATTAAATTAGAAAGTTTAAAACTAATTTTAGCATTATTATTGAATAAGATCGGATCAGTTCAAACAGTTTTATTATCGTTTAACTGCTTTAATTTTAAACGTAAATATTGGTTTGCTAATAATTGTTTATCAACTTGAAGATCAACATCAATATTTACTGATTTATCATTCTTGTTAATTGTTTGGGGTTTATAAGATGTTGGATTAATATTATTTGATAAACTAATTTTATTTTGTTCATCATATGAATAAACAATGTTATTAGTTTTATTATTAGTAAAATTAAAATATGCATTAGTTGGTTTTGAATTAAAACTAATTTCTTTAATAACATAATTTTGATTAATTTTTAAACTAACTAAATCGAATTTTAAAAATTTTTTATTGTTTTCTACAACAACTTGGGCATTAGTTGCTAATTTTAAATTATTATTGGCATCATTACTATTTTCTAATTGATAAACAATATTTGGTTTATCAGCTGTATTTAAAACATTATCAATGTCATCAACTTCAATCTTTGCTGAAATTAATGATTGGTCATTATTAACTAATATACGTTTTGTGATTTCAATATTAGTGTTATTTTTTAAAGAAACTGCATTATTACTTGGATTAATGCTAAATTGATGAGTTAACGTGTCTAACTTATGTAATGTTTGATTATTAGTTTCATAAACAATTTTAGAAAAAGTATATAAACGATTCTTAATTAAATTTGAAAATTCGAATTGATAATTTCTTTGTCCTTTGATTAAAGTAACTGCTTTTGATTTAATCTCTTTGTTATCATTTGATACATAAATTAATTTAACTTGTTGATTATCTTGAAAATCATCACCTATATTAATTTTGGCATTTATTATAGGAGTTTGATCATTATTTCAATTATCAATTGAATTTAGACCCACTAGTGTTGTGTTTTTATTAGATGTACTAAAATTAGTATTTGGATCTAGTAAATCAAATTCACTATTAACAATACTGCTTGCACTCTTATTTAAAGCTTCAAGTTTTTTAATAACATATGTTGTTTTTTCTTTTAAACCAACCAAATTGAATTTAATTTTATTATTTGCAACAACTTTTCCATATCCAATTTGTAGTTCGTTTTTAGTGTTATCAATATTTTGATAATAAATTTTAACATCTTCATTAATTCGTAATTTTTGATCATAATCTTTATAATCAATAAATAAATTAGCATGGTCTGCAAAAATATCTTGTTCTACAGCGCTTTTATTAAATGATAAATTGATCTTATGAGGGTTTGTAATAAAATGTTGTTCATATTTTGTAACATCATTTTTAAATAAATACACCTTTTGGTTTTGGTCATTTAAATAATATAAGTTTTTAATACTATATTTACTATTTCCTTTTAAATCAAGACCATTAATTGAAGCGATTTTATTAGTTTTACTAAAATTAACTAAAGGGTTAATAACATCTGTATCTAATAAATCATCATCCATTAAAGCTAACTGTGCATAGATTTTTTGATCATTTTTTAAAATATTATCTTTATCATCAATTTCAAAGGTGATAGTTGTATCATTATTAGTTTTAACAACCACATCAAATTTAGTTCAAATTGGTGGATTAATAGTAGTTGCTGAGCTTGTTGTGAATTCAAAATTTAAAACATCATCTTTAATTAATTTTATTGGTTTTTCTTTGTTGTTTAATTCTAGTAATTCAACATCAACAACTTTATATTTTGTGTTTGCATCTAAGTGTGTAAAATCAAAATTTAGTTTATAGTTGTTAGTTTTTGGATCATAAGTTGCAATGTATTTTTGTGTATCATTTAAATCATTAACTTTAGCAATTGTTAGTGCAAATTGACGATTATAAGATAGTTTATTTAAATCAAATAAGTTTACTTGGAAATTAATAGCATTTACTGTTACGTTAGAAACTGCTGGTGCTTTTAAAACAAGCTTACGAGCTTGATCGACACCATCATTAATTGCACTAACATCTTTGTTAATACTATTTCTATCTAATATTGTTTTGTTTGGATATTCATTTAAATCTACAATCTTATCAAAATCATAGATTTTGTTAGGATCAAATAAATTATTGTTTGGATTAACAATAACTTTTCCCTTATCATCAGTTTTGATTGGAACATGAATTTCATTGTTATTTTTATCTTTATAAACAGCAGTTAAATCTTTATTTTTTTGATCTGGTATTTTAAACTCATGCTTATTATCAGCATTAACATTACCATTTTTTTGTTTATTAACTATTCGATCTAATGGTGAAATTTCATCAATATTAGCAACTTTTTTATTATCAGCTTCAATTTTTGTTAGTGTATATTTATGATCTGGTGCAAAAATTGCATCATCACTTGTTTTAAAAATAGCTTTTCCATCTAAACCAATACTAGCTTCAACCGTTTTTGTATTAGTATTATTATCATCGGTTTTAAATGTTAATTTAATTTTTTTATTTGCTAAACTAGGATTTGAAAAACTAATTTCATAATCATCATTTTCTTTAGTTTTAGCAGTTATTGTTGGTTTTTTAAATGAAATATGATTATCACCACTTAATTGCTCTTCACTAATTAGATCAATATTTGGTTGATTATTTTGTTTTAAAACGACTTTTTTAAGTGTGTATATATTAGGTTTAGTTGGGTCATTATTTGCTAAATTTTTTGTTGGAATAATAACCTTGCCATTAGCATCAATACTTACATCTATCTCATGTTCTATACCATCTTGATCAACAACAATTCCTTTGACATTTGCATTATTTAAAGCTTTTTGTTTTAAATCATCATTTAAATCATTTGCTAATTGAGTGTGAATTTCTAAATTTCCATCATTATCGTACGTAAAATCTGGATGTGAATCTAATAAATTCAAATCTCGTTTATCAATTATTTTATCTTTTAGTTCAAAATCATTAAGATTAATGACTTTATTTAAATCGTTATTTTCAACTTTAGCTAAATGATAAATATATCCTTTTGGTAAATCATTACTATCAAAAATAATTTTATTATTTTGATCCACATTAGCAACTACTTTATATTCTTTATCATTATTATCAACAAAAGTTGCTACTAATTTCTGATTAATTAAATCATTATTTAAATTTTCTAAAATTTGGGTTTTTTTAGTTGAATCAACACTTGCATTAGCAGCTGGCTTTTTAATTAATTGTTTTTGTTTTGAAGTTAAATCAAAATTTGAAACCAAAACATTTTGTGGGTTTGAAACTGAAACAATTTTGTCTAGTGAATAATTACTGTTATTATTTAATGCACCTGTATCAAATGCTATGGTTCCATCTTTTTTAACTTTTGCTAAAATTTGGTGTTCTTGATTATTTTGATCTTTAAAAATTCCATATACTTGTTGGTTAACATAATATGGCGCTACTTTAGCAATTAAATTAATATCACCATTTTTTGTATATTGATATGGGGTATTTAATGCGTTTGAATTTAAATTATTAATTGATCGATTATGGTATGGAATCTGTTTAAGATTAACAACATCAACTTCATTAGTTTTTTTAATACCAATAACTTCATATAAATTATTATCACCTAAAGATGAAATATCAAAAACAGCTCGTCCTTTTTCATCTGTTTTTGCATTAATTTTATATGTTTGATGATTTAGATCTTCTAAGGTAAGTTCAAGAGGAGTGTTTTTTAATTGAACACCTAAATCAACTTCATATACTTTTTTGTTATCAATAAAATTAACTTTAGCTTTTGTTGGTTTATTTACACTAACTTTATGTTCAAGCATTAATTCATTATTTGGCACTAAAACATCATTTAATTCATTATTGTTAACAATTCGGTTTAATTCATATTTGTGATTTAAAGGTAGTTTTTTAGTATTAAAATACCCAACATTATTTTTTACACTCAACGCTGGTATTAAATATTCTTTATTATTTTCATCTTTAAAAACTGCTGTTGGCAAGGCTTGGTTTTTAGTTTTATTTGTTAAATCAACTTTTAAAACAAGATTACCTTCATTATCATAAGTATGTGTTTTATCAATTTTTTTAAACTGTTCATCAATATCATTAACATTTACAACTTTTGTTAATGGATTTGAATCTTTTAAAATTAGATCTTTTAAATAATAAACATTGCCATCTTTTAAACTACTTGTATCAATATCAATTTTTTGATCTAATCCAACATGTGCTTCAATACTATAAACTTCATTATTTTGATTTACAAATTTTGCGACTAAAATTTTATTAGCAAGTATTTTATTTACCTTTAATTGAATGTGCTTTTCGTTTTTTTGATCCTCATATACATTAGTTGGAACTGGTTTTAAAACTTCAATTTTCTGTTCAGGTTTTAGCTTCTCATTTTCACGAACAATGTTATTATTTAAATCAATAATTCGATTTAGCTTATATTTACCTGTTTTTGGTAAATACTTAGTATCAAATTCAAATTTTGCATAAGAATCAATTTGAGTTTTTATTTTATATTCTTGATTGTTTTCATCAACAAAAACACCATAAACATCTTTGTTAATATAAGTTTTTGGTAATTGACCTTTAATGATTAAGTCACCATCATCATTAAAACTATAAAAATCATTATTACTTAATTCATTATTGTTTTTTGAATGTAAAACAATCCCAATAATTGCTCCTGCTCACGCTAAATTTAGCGTTGCAAGCAATAAGAAAAGACGTTGCTTACGACTTTTTTTATTATTATCGTTTTTTATTGTTTGGATTTTTTTACTTTTTTTATTATTCATAAACGCTTCCTTTATGTACTATAAAAAATACTATTTTATAGCATTAATAACTGCAACTAAAAATGCTCATAAAATGATAGCAAAAAAAAAAAAAAAAGACCATTGATTGGCCTTTGTACTTATAAAACCCACTAAAACGTATACAAATTTTAGTAAAATGAAAAAACTTAAATTTTTATAAAAACTAGTTTGTGTAAAATCTTTGTGTAAAATATACTCTCATATCTTAGTTTACTTTAGGAATTTTATGACCATTAATTTTAATACTCTTTAAAAATTGTGTAGAGATCTGATTTGAATCAAGATTTGAGCATATATCTTTTAAATCATTTAATCAATAACAATTTTCATTAGTTAGTGTAATTTCAACACTTTTATTATTATTTTTATTAATTTTTGCAACTATTTTTGACTCTAAAGTATCCCCATCGCTATTGTTATATACATAATTTAATTCAATATTACATTCTTTATCTTGGGATAAATTACTTAAAAATATATCTTGATCAAAAGTAATATTAATTTTTGGATCAGATCCATTAACTTCATATTTAATATTATCTACTTTTCATTTTAAATTGGGATTTAAGATTCCAGGAAAATTAAAATAGCGTTGGTTATCTACTCAAGTTAAATCTAAATTTTTATCATTCAATTGAATTGAATTAATTCGATATTTAATATCAGGCTTTAAATATTTTAATTCAAATTCAATTGTTTGGTGCTCATAGTCGATTTTTAATTGGTTATGAGCATTTAAATCAATACATTCTTGTTGGTTGTTTTCATCTTCTAACACTAATGACATTTTATGGGCGTTTTTATCTTTAAAGATGAAATCGCTAAAATGCAACTTGAATTTAATGTTTTTTTGTTGTTGGTTAATTTCATGATCAATTTTATCTAAGTAAAATTGATCAAAGCCGTAATCTAAAGTTTTAAAAGTCTTATTATTGATATTTTTTAAATTAATCTGTTGCTTATCAATAAAAAGTTCACTAATTTCATAATCAGTATTAATGTTTAAGTTATCTAATTTAGTTGAGATTTGGTGTGTTTTTTTATCAAAATAAAAATCTGTTTTAAATAAATACAACAGCTTGTTTGTTTTTTTATTTTTTAAAATAACATCAACTCTTTTTGGCATATTTATAACTGCTTGGTTTAGTGTTAATTTTAAAGTACTATTTGTATTTTTAATATCATTAAATTCTAAATTTAATAATAAATGTGGAGATGATTCATTAAGTGTTTTAACTGTAATATTATTAGTTAAATAATTGTCATCATCTATTTCAAAAGAAATAAGTTTAAATGTTTGATTTTTATCTAAAGCAAAAAGATGTAAAATAATGTTTTTTGTTGCATTAAGTTGAGTAGTTTCTGATTTTGATAAGTTTTTAACAAACTTATATTTATTATGATTTTCATCTTCTAAAGTATATTTTATTTTATGCTCAATACTATCAGCATATTGATTGTCTTGTAAATCAACATTTAGATCGGTTGAAGTTGATTTTGTATTTGTGAATGAAAAAACAGCTTTTTTGAACTCATTTGTTTTAAATTTAAGAAATGAAAGATCCAAGTGAAATGGATGAGAATCAAAAAAATCTCCTATATAAACATTTACATTAAAATTATCACTATGGTAATTACCATCAACATCTTCTAAGATAAAACTTACAAATTCATAATTAATATGATTATCTAAATTTAATAATTTAATTTTAATTGTTTTTTGATCTTCATCAATACTCATGAAGCAATTTTTATCTTCAAAACTAAACTCCTTATATGCTCATTCATTTGGATTATTTAATGGATGATATCTTAATTTAATTTTGGGTTTTAAAGAATTTTCTTTTCTTAAAAGTAATTTTTCACATTTAATATTAATAATCGCACTATTTTTAGTAATATCCGAAATGAAAAGGTGTTCTTTATAATCTTTTTTTACTTCTTTTGATCTTTCATTATCATCTTTTTTAGAAACTGATAAATATCAAAACCAACTATTAAAAGCACTATAGTAAGAATTATAGAATGATTTATCTTTAAAAATTTCAATACTTGATCGATCAGGACGTATTTTAAATGTTTTGTTAATAGGTCCATAATATCCACCTGCATAGTCATCATCATTAGGGAAAGATACTGGTTTACCGTTTAGTAAAATATTATCAATTTCATAAGTTTTGTCAACATCTAAACCATTAATTACAGCAGTTAATAAACGTTCTTGTTCATCGTATTTAACTTCTGAGAATTCAATTGGGTTTTGATCATTTTCTTTTCTAATTAAAAATTTAAAATTATGAATATTAGGATTGTAGAAAGCAAGATCTTCAGATAATTTTACTTTAATTGTAACTGCTTTTGTAATTTTATCAACAGCTGTTTCATAATCAATAGCTTCAACTTTAGCATAATCGCCTTTTGTTGTAAAATCATGTGTTTGATTATTTAAATTTAAAACTTGATCATTAATCTTAATTTGTTTAATATCATAATGAGTTCCTCTTTCTAATTCATCAACATAAACAATAATTCTCTTGTTTAATTTATCAATAAAAAAATGCTTCTTATTAAGCTCTAATTGACCTTTTTTATAAACTCTATTATATGCTAAACTAATGTGGATATTATTTAAAGCTTCATCACTATCATCTTTTATTTTTAACTCTTTAAAATTTAAAGTTAAATTAGCACCATTATCATTAATCTTTGTAATTTCTAGATTTTTTAAAAGATTATCACTATCATCAAGGGTTTTAAAAGTGTGGTTTGGAATTGAAGTTAATTGAATTTTTTGATTATTAAAATTAAGTTTATCTAATAAATATTCACAATCAGATGTTAAATTATAAACGGTAGCATCAATTTCATTTTTTTGCTTATTGAAAACAGCATCACTAGTAATGATTTGGTGATTAGTTTTTTTGATAATTTTTAAACTAAAATTATGAATAGCATCGTCTTTAAAAGAAACTGTTTTTAACTTAATCTTTATATCAACTTGGTTTTGTTTAATATTTGTAAACGAAATATTATTAATTTCTAAATGATCAATCTTTGGTGTATTAGGAAGTGATGGTTGTAAATTTAAATCTTCATTAATATCTTGTTCGATAAAATTTAAATTATGATCAAAAATTAAATGTAGTGCAGGAAATGCATCATTTGAAAAATTAGTGATAAAATGATCATTAATTTTTGGTTTACGAGCTAGTCTTAAATAAATTTTGTTATTAATAATCAAAGGATGAATATTTTCTAAACGGTCAACTTTTTTATTTAACAATGGATTAAAAAGATTGGTGTTTAAAGTTAAATTCTTATAAATACCTTGCGAAGTATTTAGTTCATTAACTTCATAAACAACATAATAATGGTCACTCTTGGTATGAATTATATCTTTCATTAAAACATTAACATTTAACTTTGATTTATTGCTACAAGATGCAAGTGCTGTAGCAACAATAGGAACTAAAGCAGCTGTAAATAAAAATAATAACTTTTTCTTAATTAATTTCATAATTTTATATCCTTAATAATAACTAATTTTACACAAAACAATACGACATCATTATAACCCATAAACATCAATTCAAAAAAAAAAAAAAAACACTGCTTTTAATACCTTAATAAAAGCGGTGTTTAAATAAGTGAATAAATAAAAAATAATTGAATTTAGATTATTAAAAAAGCATATGCACATATAGTAAAATAATAAATAAAGTGCTGATCAAAAGCCAGAATTGTTTATTTTTGGTTTTAAAGTTTAGTTAATAAGTGGTGGTTAATTATGATGTTAATAATTAATATTGGTAGTAGTAGTTGAAAATTTTGCTTGTTTGATATGAATTTAAAACAAATATTTAGTGGCAAAATTCGCTTAGACGTTAGCCCACACCAACTAAAATATATCTTTGATAAAAATGAATATGTTTATTTACTTGATGATGATCACAACAATCACGTTGATTTAATCATTAAATTTTTAATTAACAAAAAAATTATTAAAAAATTAGAAGATATCACTTATTTTGGAATTCGAGCTGTTTATGTTAAAAATTTTTATGGAGCAAGTGCTTTTTTAAATAATGAAATTTATAATGATCTTAACCAACACACAGATTTATGTCCTATTCACAACCAAAATACTATCATGTTAATTAATGACATTAAGCATTTAAACACCTCTGCAAAAATTATTATTATTTTTGATAATTGGTTTCATCGTAGTATTAATAAAAATAAATACACTATTGCTATTGATCAAACAATAGCAATAAAACATAAAATTCGTAAATATGGTTTTCATGGAATTTCTTTTAGTTATAGTAATAAAATAATGCAAAATTATTTAGGAAAACAAGATGTTAATTTAATTATTTTACACTTAGGTTCTGGATCGTCAGTTTGTGCAATTAAAAATGGAAAATCATTTGATACCTCAATGTCTTACTCTCCTCTTTCAGGAATTATTATGAATACAAGAAGTGGTGATATAGACCCTAGTGTTTTACTTACTTTAAAAAAAGTAAAAAACCAATCACTGAAGCAATTGATCTTATTTTTAAATCAGCAATCAGGTCTTTATGGATTAACAAAACATCATAGTATTAGTGAAGTTGCTAATAATTTGCACAATAAAAATAATGAACTTGCCCTTGAGATGTACACTGATAGCATTGTTGATTATTTTATTAAGTATTTAAACCATTTACAAAAGATTGATGCAATTGTATTTTCGGGAGGAATTAGTGAATTTGAGCATCTTGTTTTAGAAAAAATTATTAGTAAAATTCATCTAATAAACCTTGAAATTAACGATCATTTAATACTAACAAACACGTTAAATAAAATTTCAACATCTAAATCACAAATTCCTATATATTTATGTTTAGTGAATGAAGAGCACGAAATTGCTTATGAAATGCTAAATTTAATTAATAAGACAAAATAAAAATTATTCATGATAGTCAGCACTATGAATAATAGAAAAATACTTATCTAATGATTTGTTAAATTCAATATTTTGATTATTTACTTTAACATCAACAAAATCATAAACAATTTGGTCCTCAATATTTTCAAATTTTGCTATTAAAGTTTTCTTATTTACATCATATTCCAAAGTTTTTGGGCTTATCAGATTAGTAGTGTATCCTGTTCGTTTTTTAATTGTAAATGTAAAATTATTAGATGAAGTGGGATTTGTGGGAATATTATCAAATTTTAATTTGATTGTTGTTAATTTAGTTTCTTTATTATAAGATTTACTAATTTCATTTACATTAAATTTAGTTTTATAATCACTATTTTTAGTATCAAAATCAAGCGGGATATTAAAAGGATGGTTATGATGATTTGTATTTTTTTTTAAAAATTCAGGTTTGTTTAATAATTGTTTATTTTTATAATCATTAATAACAAAGTCAATAACTTCATATGATTTATTTGATTCTAAATCATTAATTGTTACATTCAATATGTGGTTATGAACCAAACCCTCAACAGTATTATTAGTAGTATCAATACTATTAGATGATGGTTTTAGTCTATATTTGACACTAACTTTATCACCATCAACTAAATCAAAATCATCTTCTAAATGAAACTCTAATTTAGCGGATTTATCGGTTGAACTATAAGAAATCTTTTTGATTTTAATTTTTGCTTGAGGTGTATTAAAACTACCATTTAATCCTTGAGTATTTACTTCTAAAGCTTGTTTTTCACTAAAATCTTGTAGATCATCAAAAACTAGTTTAGAAAAAGTGTATTTTCGGTTTGATAAAACTTTATCGAAACTAAATTCGTACTCTTTTTTTGTGGGATCAAATAAAACAGGTTTTGATACAATGATGTTATTTGCATTATCCATGTATACTAATTTTAAATATTTATTTTTTAAATAATTAACGTTATTTTCAAAATATAATTTAATCTTAACACTCAAATTTTCATCATTAAATCAAAAATCACTGCTTTCATGTTCTAAGTTCTCTAATCTTTGAACAGTAGTTAATTTTGTAGAGGTTAAAATATTTAAATCTAAATTAGCTAATGATATTGGCTGTCCATTAAGAGTTAATGAATTTAATGAGTATTTTGTACTAGTTTGTAAACCCGTTAAATTAAATGATAAGGTCTTTTTAGAGTTATTGTAAACATAATTTTCAAAACTAAAAGTATTTGATGGTTGGTGTGCTGAAACTAATTTTAAAACAAATTTTTGATTATTTAAATCACCTAACTTATTATCTTTAAAATAAAAAATCAATTTTGCACTAGTATCATAAATTTCTTTTTCAATTTTGGTGATGTTTAAATCTTTAATAATCGGGTTTGAGTTTTGCTTATTAGTATTAGATAATACTAAATTTTGGTTACTAAAAACTAACTCTTTATTATTTAAAACAATCCTATGAATTTGGTATTTAGCGTTGTTTTCTAATTGAGTAAAATTAAATGTTATCGATGGCGAATTTGGTTGATAATTAAACTTAAATTTTGTAATTTGTTGGGTTTGTAAATTTAATAAACTAATCTCAAAAATATTTTGGTTTTCGTTCGCTAAAAAATATTTTGTAAATTCTAAATTTAAATCAGCACTATTATTAGTAATATTTTTTCAATCAATTTTTTTTATACTAAATTGATCTACATTTTCTTGTGTTAATGTACTTGTTATAAAATCTAGTTTAGTTATTAGCTGTTTTTGATTATTAATTAATAAATCTACTAATTCATAACCCATATTTGGTTTTAATTCATTAATAATTAATTTATTAAGATCATTATCCTTAACTAATTTTAAATTATTAATTGTTTTTAAATCACCAGTTGCTTTTTCTTTTAAAACAACACTGTATGAATGTGATGCTAAAACTGCACTACCTTCTAAAAATAACTCAATACTATTAGTAGTTGTTTTAAATTTTTTTATTTTAAAAAGCACTTGTTTATCATCAACCTTACTTTTTGATTTAGTGCATGCACCAATTAAGCAAGATAAACCAATAATTAAAGTACTACAAGTTAAAATTGTAATTATTTTAGTTAAATGTTTTTTAGTTATCATCTTTTATAAATCCTTTTTTGAAATTATCTATTAAAAAGCAAATTGAGCTTTTATATCATACAATAAATAATCTATTTTTAAAACTTTATTGTTAATCTACGATAAATTTAAAAAGGTACTTGGATGTTAAGTATAATAACTTTTGTGCTCTTTTTTTATAAATTTATGTATTTAAATCTCTTTATTAATTTTCATCAATAATATCATTTTCATCGATTTTAATATTAACAGCAACTAAAGTATGATCTGAGATAATAGAAGTAGCTTTTTTAATGTATACATCATTTGATTTTGCTATTTCATCCCAATTATCAACAATATTTTGCATTTGTTGATTACTTAAAGAACGAAAATAGGTTTTTAAAAAAGCTAATTTTCAGTTTTTATCTAATAATGTATTTGTTAAAGAAACTGATCATAAATCATACTTATAAGTATTTAAAACTTTAATTGATGGTGAAGTAAAAATTTTGTCATAGTGTTGTGCGTATTTTAAATAAGTTTTTGCTAATGTAGTTTTGTTATTTTCATTATCATCCTTAAAATTGGATAAATAATTACGTTTATAAAGTGAAGCAAAGGCTCCTAATTCGTTTTTTGTTTTAATATTAGTATCACCAACAAAAATTAAATCATCATTATTTCCATCTAATCTATCAATATAGTCCATCACATTTCCTAATTGATATGCCTCATTTAATTCCTTTGAGCCTTGTTTAATATTAATTTTTAAATTTTTATTACCATAAGTATGATCATGTTTGCTAGTTTTATGTTCGTTTGCTCCTGGTGAATCTAAATGACTAGCGACAATTGTAAAATTAAATTTGTTATCTAAAGTTTGAAATTCATAGGCATAAGGCGGACGTGAATAAGTAATTTTAGTATTATCATTCCAGTTCTTAAAATATTGTTCAAACAAAATATCTTTATTATCATTGTTTTTGTAAATATATTCTTGAACTGGTTTTATTATATTAGCTTTATAAAAGAAGCCAATTCGTTCAGTTTGTGATTCATTGCCTTTTGAAAATAAGTTTTTTGATAGCACATAATTTCAATTAGCTGTTTGATCAAATTGATTTTTGTGTAAATTTAATTCTTTTAAGATGGCACGCATTGGTAAATCATCGTGTTCATTATTTTTTGCACTATTAATTTCTGTTAAAGCAATTACATCAACATTACTTTTTAGAATCACCTTTGCTAAAGCTTCATTTTTTAACTGGTTTATTCCACCTTGATTTAAAACATTTCAATGACCTACACAAATTGTTTTTTGGTTTAAAAATGATCTTGTTGAGTTAGGTTGTTCTTTTAAAGAATTATTATTATTTTGAATTATATAACTATCATTATTTACACTTGTATCATTCTTTTTTTTATTTTTTAAATAAAAAACAACGCCAATAACTGCACTTGCTATTAAAATGATTAACAACGTTAACGAAATAGTAATTACTCATTTCCGGCTTTTATTATTCTTCATAAATTTCCTTAATTTTGTTCATAGTTATTAAATTTTAAACAATAATTTAATCCTTTTTTAATCTTTTAAACAAGGCAAAGCAAATGAATAATATAGAATTCATTTATTTATTTATTTATAAAAAATAAGTTTTTTTAAAAAAATTTTATCGTTAAGAATTAATTTTGTTTGGTAGTTTAATAGTTAAATTTTGATCATCTTTAGAAAAAGGACTAATATCATTTGTTGTTAAATCATTATAAATGATTGTTACTTTATTAAGTACTAAATCATCATAATACCAATCAAATGACTCATGATCATTTTGATCTTTATAGTCAATATTTGCATAATTTATTACATATGTTAAAGTTTTAGTTGCTTTATCTAAAACAAAATCTTTGTCCTTGTTTGAATTAATTGCTTCAGGATTGCTAAACGTTCTAGATAATGAAAATGTTCAATTAGCATTTTTATTATTTTTAGGCTTTAAAGACGAAATAATGGCAAACAGTTTATGATCCGCATTTTTGTTATATCATCAATTATTAGAAAACTGCAATGATATTTTTGTTTTTTTGGTTACTGAATCATAACTAGCAACAATTTTTTCTACCTTAGAAGCTGAAGCGTTAGTTTGAACCATTGTTATAGAAGTATTAATAATCACTGGTTTAGCATTTATCATTAACGAACTAATTTGATAAGTGCTCTCAGGTTCTAAACCTCCATAAATATTTTCATCATTATCTAAATCATAAATTAATTCAATTACATTTGAATTATTAACTTTTGAAGATAAAACAGTTTGGGGACTAAGTGTAAATTTTCGGTTAATAATATTAGTATCAAGATTATAAAAATTTAAAGCATAATCTGATGGATTTAAGCTTTGATGTAAACTTAAACTATCTAATTTCATTTTAATTTTTAATATATTATGGATTTTGTCATATTCTCAAGTATCAAGAGATGCTGTAATAGGAATCTCAAAAATAGCTTCATGATTGTGTTTTGATAATAACTCAATCACAGACTGATCATCGTTTATTAAACTAATACTTTTAATTACATATTGATGTTGTTTTAAATAATTTGGAAATGTGTTTTGGTTAATTTTTAATTTAAATCCTGCTTGTTGGAAACTAAATTCATTATTTAAACGATTAAAAATAATTTGCTTACCGTCTTTTAAAGTCAATTTAATTTTATTAATTTTTGTAAGATTAAGTTGTTTAAAATGTTTGATATTAAGATGTAATTCAGGATCATTCTTAGCATTAAATTTAATTACATTTGATTGGTATTCAGCAAATTTTAACGTAAATTGTTTATTTTGTAAATCATCAATTTCAATTGGTATTTCATTGATTGATGCTTCATTATTAACCACAGTTAATTTAGTAATTATATAATTAGAATCATTTTCAAGAATTTGACCTATCGATTTAGCATTCAAAGTTTTATTTAGATTTAATAGAAAATACTTATTTTTTACATCATAAAAAGAACCTGTTGTTATTTTGTTTTCTAAAATATCAAAACTAAAGGTCTTTATATCTTCTTGCTGATCTGTATTTATTTTTTTAATTGTTAATAAAACTTTTTTAGTATTTTGCACTATTGGCGAATCACTATCTAATTGAAATTTCATAAGCATATTTTGTGGATCAGTATCATCAAATGTAAATTTAATGATTTTAGAAAGATGTTTATTAGTTAAATCAAGCTGTTTTTCTCTAATACTTAATGGCAAAGTTTGCTTATCATTCATTATTGTTAATGATTTAATTTTAAAAAAAGGAGTTTTTAAAATAAGAGTTTGTAATTCTAAATTATTGACTAAATCAAAAACAATATTGTTTTTATCGTGATTAAACTTTAATGATTTTAAAATAATAGTTTTATTATTTTTAGTTGATATAAGTTCAATATCTGCACTTAACATATTATCTTTAAAATTATATGGGTTAATAAAATGATCATATGAAAGTTGTAATTGTTGTGGAATTCCATCATTTTTAATCACTTTAGTATCTAAAACATTTATTTTTGTTCATTTTGAAAAAACAGATGGAATTAATAAATAAGTTGGTCTTTGATTATTAATACTTCCATCTAACTGTAACCCACTTGGTTTATAAACGCTTTGGTTAATTTCAAGT
Source organism: Ureaplasma parvum serovar 3 str. ATCC 27815 (assembly GCF_000019345.1). NCBI lineage: Bacteria > Bacillati > Mycoplasmatota > Mycoplasmoidales > Mycoplasmoidaceae > Ureaplasma > Ureaplasma parvum. The sequence goes on from NC_010503.1 coordinate 583,585, forward strand.
TTTTTTTGGTCTAAAACTAATTTAGAAATAAAATATTCGCCATCATCTAATTGGTTATTTGCATCAGCATTTAAATTAGCAGTAATAGTTAATACTGGTTTTTTATTTTGTTGTGTTAAGTGATTAAATTGATATTTTAGAAAATGCAATTTAAAGGTTTTATTTGTTTTTTTATTTGTTAATTCAATTTCAATATTTTTATCTTTAATATCATTAAGATTTAAATTTAAAAGCTTAATTTCGAATTCAACTTCTGTTTTTTTAATGTTAGTAAATCGGGCACTCTGGTCAACAACTTTAATTAAATGATCTTCTTTATTAAAATTAAAATTAATGGATCTAGTCAACATTTTATTAGTTTGAATCACTTGAACGCCAACAAATTCTTGACTTGAATTTATAATAATTTTTTCATTGGGTTTAGGACGTTGGGGTAAGCGAATATAAATACGATTATTTATAATAATTGGTTTTATATCAACATAAAAAGCAATTTTTTGGTTTGAACTATTAATAATACTTGTTGAAAAAATAACTTTTGGCATTTTTTGCATATCTTCATTTGTTAATTTATTAAATTCATAAGCAATATAATAATCGTCATTTTCTGTTTTTAAAAAATAATCTAAAACTTTTAATTTATATCTGGTTTCACTAAAACTACATGCAGAAATGGTGCTGATAATAGGTATTGATATTAATGAAGCAATAAGTAAGTTTCAGTATTTATTTTTATTTTTTAATCTCATAGTTTATTCAATCCACTAAACAAATAAATATTTATATTTTATACCGGTTGTAATTAAGTTAAATTTAAATAAAAATTAATGCTATTTTTAGTTAAATTAAAAAATAATTTTTGGAACATTATATTGTGTAAATTTCCTATATTATTATAATATAAAAAAATACTTTAAGAACATTGGGAGGTTCTTAAAGTAAGAATTTAATTTTTATAAAAATTAATAATTAATTAAAGCATGAACTTTTCCACTTAGTTTTTCTTCACCTTTTAGAAATCCTAAACGAATTAAATAAACACTCCCTGCTACAATTCCTTTAGCTTGACGAACAAGATTTTCAATCGCAGCAACAGTCCCTCCTGTTGCTAATAAATCATCAACAATTAAAACGCGTTGGTTTGGTTTTAGTGCATCTTTGTGCATCTCCACACGAGAACTACCATATTCTAATGTGTACTCAGCACTATAAACATCATTTGGTAACTTATTTGGTTTACGTACCAAAATAAATGGCTTATTTAATTTGATTGATAATGGTGCTGCAAACAAAAAACCACGCGACTCCGCACCTATTATAGCATCTATATTTAATGATTTAGCAAAGTCAGCAAAATCATCAACAATCTTTTCAATAATTTTTGGTTCTAAAAATAAAGGAGTAATATCCTTAAAAACGATTCCTTTTTTAGGGAAGTCTGGTACATCCCTGATTTTTGATTTAATGTAATCAATATTGATCATAATCGTTATAAATCTTTCTTTTAAAATTTATTTATATTCATAATTTCTTGTTCATCAAATTTATCATAAACATTATCTGCATTATCATCCTTAGCTAATAAACCTTTACTAATATAAACCATTTTCATTCATAAATAATGAATAATTATGATTGATAAATAATGAGTAGATATTAAACTAAATAAAATAATTGCATTAAAACTAATTAAAACAAATGGTGTAAAAATCATTAATCACAATAATGCAAATAATATCACAATGTATATTATATTATAAGTATTAAAGTATTTAATTAAAGAATCTTGAATTTGAAATTGTAATTGTTTTTTTGTTACATGCTTCATTAAATCCAAAGTTCGTTTTAAATTTAAACAAATATGTAAACTAAAACTAGTCATTAAAACAAAACTCGTGTTAATTGCAATAATTGATATTTGATTATTAAATAAACGTAATAATCCAGCAATACCAAAGCTAATTAACGATGTACAAATGAGATTAATTATTATGGGGATTATTGATTGGGGTTTTAGTCAAATGCTTGATCAAATTAAAATAATAGCAAAGATAATAAAATACGCAGCAATTGAATTTGTAATATTATTAATTAAATGATATTGACTACTTCTATAAACAATTGCATCACTAAACCGGTGATTTAAACTGATCAAATCTATTTCACTTAAAACATTTGGTTTTTTAGCATCAAATTGCATTGATACTACTCCATCATTAATCTTATAATCTAAAATAGTTTTGAACTCGTGAGAATTAAAGTCTTTTAAATCACTTTTCATAATTAACTCATATACAGAACCAAAACTAAAACTATGGTTTGGAACAATAAAACCTAAAATAAATAAGCCAATAAAAGCTAAAATAAAGATAAAAATTAAAAAACTAATTCTATAAACCTTTTGATTCATGATTTTAAAAATCAATCGTTGGTATTTTTGTTGATCGTTTCATTCAAATTTATCATCAAAACGATTTTGGTTAATTGCATTAGTTGCAACTAAATATTTTCTTCATAGATGTAGTTTTGGAAGATGATGAGCAAGTGATCACAACATATACATCATTACAATAAATAATATATAAGATATTAACAAACAAGAAAAAGTTATTAAAATCAAATTAAAACCAAAAATACTAATGTTATTTTTACCAAAATACATAAAAACTAAACTGATAAAAATCATTAATAAATAAAACATTCCTTGATTAACAATCGTTTTATTTAAACTAATTCTTAAAGCGTTTTTATAAGAAAATTTTTGTTGAATTAAATGTTTTATATGGTTATTGAAATCAACTAAATTTAATAATGGCCAACAAATACCAATAATTAATGCACTATAAGTTTCTGTACTAAATCCTAAATTACTTGATTTTATTAATAATAAACTAATAACAAAACTAAAAGCCATTAACAAACTATAAATTAAACCTGGAATTTTATATAAAAGACTAATAATAATAGCGATGATTAAGATTAAAACTGCAATTCCAATCAAAATCGCATCCATAGGATTAATTGTTTTAATTACTGCACGTTTTAAATTAGATGGTTTTGTACTAAAATTATTTAATAAGTCATAAAAAGTTTTAGCGTAATCCTTTTTAATATTATTTTCACTAAAAACTGATTGTGCAAAATAAGTTGGTAAATAGTATTGTTTTAGATTATGAGCTGTATTAATAAAAGATTGAGTTGTATTATCTTTATTTAAAACTAGCTTGTCAGAGGTATATTTAACAATGCTTTGTTGGGCAGGAGTTAATTTATCATCTTTTTTTGGTGCTAGAAAGTAGTTAAAAAAATTATTATAATCAATTGCGTAAACAAAACCTCTTACTAAAGATAACTTATTAATGTTTCATGAATAAAACATTTCATTATCTTTAAAATTTTGTGTTTCATCTTGATTATTTGCATTTTTAATTTTTACTTTATGTGATGAAGATTGATAAAAAGCGCGAATTATATTCAATAATTGATCTGTTTGAACATTGATTGGTTCAATAATAGAGTTTGTATTAATAAAATATTTATCAAAATCTTGTTTTGCTAATCAATCAACAAAAGCTTTTTCCTCGCTGTTTGTATTTAAATTTTTATAAACAGTATCAACATAATCTCAACTTTTAGGATCAACATATTTTTGTTTTTGAGCATGCGCTAATGTCAATAACATATTAAATCTTGCAATTAATCCATCACGATTAACTCATAACAATCAAGAATTAACTGGAGCTTTTCGTTTTTGTTTTGTTCTATCAAAAGTCGCTACAGCTTGAGCTCTTGTTTTATTACCCATTGGATTGAAATTAAAATTAGCATCAAACTCTTTAGCAAAAAAATCTAAATTAAATTTTTGATGATCAAAACTAGTTTTTGGCAATAAAATTTCAACTTGCTGACCATTATTAGTTGTTTTAACACTAATTTTTTTAGGATCATTATTTAAAGTTAATCAATTTGTATTATCAAAATCCCTGTTTTGTGAAAGTTCAGGTTTTGGTGAAAAAAGTGAAGAAATGTTTTGTAATTCTAAACGGTTAGCGGTAGTAAATAAGCTTAAAAGTTGGATTTTTGAATTAATTTTTTCGTATGGCTTTGTTTTAGTTAGAAAATTAACGATATCTAATTTTGAATTTGTAGGATAAAATTGATAAACAATTTCCCCAAATTTTTCATGTTTTTTTGTATTTTTATTAATACGTTCATAAATAGCATATTTAGCACTAACATTATTTACACCCAATGCTTGTAAGTGTTTTTGACTTAGATTCGCTGTGGTTTTTAATAAATTTAACTGCTCTGCTTCTGTTTGAAAATCATTCAATAAAACTTGTGTTCTTGCTGATATTTTATCACCAAAATCACCAGTTTTTATATTCTTATTAGCATAATTAGCAGCCCCAATACCAGTGCCTACAATTGCTGCAATTGTTAATGTACTAATTCCAAAAAATGCTAAAACTTTTTTTCATTTCTGTTTGAATTTTATTTTTGTTTTAAATGACATTGTAAAACCAACTAACCTTGAATCATATTTTTAGAAATACTATAAACTCATAAAAACATTCATATTAACTAATTAATAATTATATATTAATTGTCATGATATCACTTATTAAATTCCTAATTATTTTTAAACTTGTACAAAAATTGTGTTTTTAACCTTAATATTTTTTATTTGCACTAATTTATTATTAAAAGAACCTTTATAAATTAATAACTAAAAACGTTTTAGATTATTTTAGAAAATAAATAATGGAGTAATATGTTAAGGTTATAATTATTTATAATTTAATTATATTAGAAAAAACAATTTAATAAGGATGTTATGCATTTTTTAATAACGAATGAAGTTAAAAAAATCTTTAATGATAAATTATATTCACAGCGTTTTAAACAAATAACCGATTTGGTCTCCACAAAATTAAATATTGATAAAAAGCGATTTTTTGAATGTCATTTTGTTGATGAAAAAACGATACAAGAAATTAATAAAAACTATCGTAATAAAGACTATATTACAGATGTTATTAGTTTTGCATTTGATGATGGCGAAATTATTACTCCTTTATTGGGAGAAATGTACATTTGCTATCAAAAGGTTGTTGATCAAGCAAGTCAATTTGCTCATTCATTCGAACGTGAACTATGCTTTTTATTTACACATGGTTTACTTCATTTATTAGGTTATGATCATATAAAAATTGAAGATGAAAAAATTATGTTTGCTTTACAAGATGAAATTTTAAATGAATTAAAAATTACAAGAAATATAAATGGTGCTAGAAATGATTAAAAAATACGGAATCGTAGCTATTGTTGGAAAACCAAATGTTGGTAAATCAACATTAATCAATGCGATTATGAAAAAAAAAGTCTCAATCATTTCAAATAAGCCGCAAACAACACGCAATGCTGTTAAAGAGATTTATGAAGATGATGAATCAGCAATTATTTTTACTGATACGCCTGGTTTTCATGAACCATCAAATAAACTAGATTTATTTTTAAATCATGAAATTGAAATTTCATATAAAGAAGCAAATGTAATCTTATTCGTGACAACTATGGACAAGGAATTAGATGCCAATGATTTTGAAATTATTAATTTAATTAAAGAAGCAAATAAAGAAAATATTATTTTAGTCATTTCAAAAGCTGAAATGGCTAAAAATCAAGATCAAATTGATGAAAGAATCCACTTTTTAAAAAAACATATAGCATTTAAGGATGTTGTTCAAATAAGTGCTTTACATGTTATTAACATTGATAAATTAATTAATACAATCAAAAATTACCTTCACAAAGATGTGGTAACCGATTATTTTCGTCAAAAAGCCGAAAAAGAAGATAAATTTGTTATTACTGAAATTATTCGTGAACAATGCTTATTAAATTTAAACCATGAAGTTCCTCACGGTGTTGGTGTAGAAATTGATGAAAGTAAATACAACCAAGAAGCAAATCATTGGATAATTAAAGCTTCAATAATAATTGAAAAAAATTCTCATAAACCTATTATTATTGGCCAAAATGGTACGATGATTAAAAAAATTAGCATGGGGGCAAGAAAGCAGTTGCATGAAATTTATGATTGTCATATTTCATTAACAATTTTTGTTAAAGTTGAAAACAATTGACGTGATAATAATAATATTATTAAATCATTAGGGTATAAAATTAAAAAATAATGGCTGAAATAATAACTAGAGGATATTTAGTTGCGCGCCAGGATTATGATGTTTTTGATGAAATATTAACATTTATTAATGAATATGGTAATCGTTTTATTATGTTTGCACCTGGAACAAAAAGAATTACTTCTAAGAACGCAAGAGCTTTGTTTTTTGGTAATTTTTTAGAAATACAATTTTTTTATGCAAGAAATGATACAAAACTTTCAAAATTAAAAAAAGTTATTTCTCTAGATCAAATTGATTATAAGTACGAAAATACATATTCAATGCTAATATTAAGCGAATTAATGACTAAAGTTGTTAATTTTAATGTTGAATTCTACCAATTCTATCAGCTAATACTAGAATATATCATTTTAGAATATAATGATTATTATATAAGCTGTTTTTTATTGGTAAAATTTTTAATAATGAATGGAGTTAATTTTAATTTTCAAGCATGTGTTCATTGTAATAGCTCAAAAAATATTAAAACTTTTTCTTTGGCTGATCATGGTCTTATATGTATTAACTGTGAATCTAAAATTATTAATAAAATAGATTATGAACCAAAGGCGTTACAATTATGGCAGAAACTTTATTTTGCAACACAGATAAAAAAAGACGAGGATAAAGATAATGAAATTATATATAAGGGGTTATTAAAAATATTAAATTCTGTTCTTTATGATCAATTAGGAATTTATTTAACGATAATAAAAAATATTTAAATAAAAAAGGATTTTAAAAAATAGGCAATAATTATGAGATATAAATTTAAAACACAAGAAGACTTAGTAAATCATTTAAAATCTGTTGGTTTTGTTTTTGCAAATTCAGAAATATATAATGGATTAGCTAACGCATGAGATTATGGACCATTAGGTGTATTATTAAAAAATAATTTAAAAAATTTGTGGTGGAAGGAATTTGTTACTAAACAAAAAAACATTGTAGGTTTAGATAGTGCCATCATTTTAAACCCCTTAGTATGAAAAGCAAGTGGACATTTAGATAATTTTTCAGACCCATTAATTGATTGTAAAAGTTGTAAAACAAGATATCGTGCTGACAAATTGATTGAATCTTTTAATAAAGATATTCATATTGCTGAAAATTCTACTAATGAAGAATTTATGAAAGTTTTAAATGATCATAAGATCTTCTGTCCTACATGCAAACAATTTAATTGAACTGATATTCGTCATTTTAACCTTATGTTTAAAACACACCAAGGAGTAATTGAAGATCCTAAAAACATCGTTTATTTAAGACCAGAAACCGCTCAAGGTATTTTTGTTAACTTTAAAAATGTTCAGCGATCAATGCGTTTACACTTACCATTTGGGATTGCACAAATAGGTAAATCATTTAGAAATGAAATAACTCCTGGTAATTTTATTTTTAGAACTCGTGAATTTGAACAAATGGAAATTGAATTTTTCTTAAAAGAAGAAATTGCATATGATGTTTTTGATAAATATTTAAACCAAATTCAAAATTGATTAGTTACTTGTTGCGGATTAGATTTGAATAATTTAAGAAAACATGAACATCCCAAAGAAGAATTATCACACTATTCAAAAAAAACAATTGATTTTGAATATAATTTCTTACATGGTTTTTCTGAATTATATGGAATTGCATACCGAACTAATTATGATTTATCTGTGCATATGAATTTATCAAAAAAAGATTTAACATATTTTGATGAAGAAACTAAGCAAAAATATATTCCTCATGTTATTGAACCATCAGTTGGTGTAGAAAGATTATTGTATGCTATTTTAACTGAGGCTACATTTATTGAAAAACTAGCAAATGATGAAGACCGAATTTTAATGAATTTAAAATATGATCTAGCCCCTTATAAAATTGCTGTAATGCCATTAGTTAATAAATTAAAAGAAAAAGCAGAAGCAGTTTATAATAAAATTTTGGATTTAAATATTTCAGTAACTTTTGATAATAGCGGAAGTATAGGCAAACGCTATCGCCGTCAAGATGCTATAGGAACAATTTATTGTATAACAATTGATTATGATTCATTTGGTGATGAACACGATCCTACTTTTACTATTCGTGAACGAAACACAATGGCTCAAAAAAGAATTAAATTATCAGAGTTATCTTTATATTTAAGCCAAAAAGCTCATGAAGATTTTCAAAAGCAATGTCAAAAATAACTAACAATGTTTTTTTAACAATTCGTAATGCTATAAATATTTCCGATGTTATTCAAAATTACATTAAAGTAATTAAAAAGGGTAATAATTATTGAGCTATTTGTCCATTTCACAATGATACAAATGAATCATTGTCAATCAATGATAAAAAACAAATCTTTAAATGTTTTGCTTGTAATCATGCTGGTGATGTGATTAAATTTGTTGCTGAATATAAAAAGATCTCCTATGCTTTAGCAGCACAAGAGATTGTTCAATTAATGAATTTAGATTTAAACTTATTGAATCATTTACAAAAAATTTCTCCACAAGAAATTAAAAAAAATAAGGTTTTTGATTTAAACAAACAAATTCAAAAATGATTTATTAATTTTTTAAATAATAAAAATAACATTCATGTTATTGATTATTTAACTAAACGAAATTTAAATAAAAATGATTTAGCATATTTTAAAATCGGTTATGCTCCAAATAATGATGAATTATTAAATTTAATAAAATCTAATTATAATAATCTGATACAAGAAAATGACGAGTTTGAATTAAATAAATTAATAGAAAATTCCTTTTTAGTAATTGATAAGAATGGTAATTACCATGATTTTTTTAATGATCGTATTATTTTTAGTATTTATGATCATCTCAATAACGTTGTTGGTTTTAGCGGACGTATAATTACAAATGAGAAAACACCAAAATATTTAAATACTAAAACCACTGCTGTATTTAAAAAAGATGAAGTTCTTTATAATTTTCATAATGTTATCACCATTGAAAATAATCATCAATTATTTATAGTTGAAGGTTTTATGGATGTTATTACAATTCATAAATCTAACAAACCAAACGTTGTAGCAACAATGGGTGTTGAATTAACTAATAAACATTTAGAATTAATTAAAAGCTATGGAATTAAAGATTTAATTTTATGTTTTGATAACGATCAAGCAGGTTTTTTAGCTACTAAAAAACAAATTATGAAATTAATTAATTCCCCATTCAACATTTTTATTGTTAATCATAAAGATAATGATTGCAAAGACATGGATGAATATGCAAATAAGCACGGTTATAGTGCAACAAGTAAGCTATTAGACCAACAACTTCATATTAGTGAATTTTTATTATTAGAAATTAGTAATACAAACAAATCTACCCCCTCACTAAAACACAGTTATAAACAAGAGTGTTTTACAATCATTAAAAAATATGGTGATATTTTTTATGTAGATAAATATGTTGATTTCATGAAACAAACATTTTCAATTGAAGAAAATTTATTAAAAAAAGTTATTGAAGAATTATTAATTAACAAACAATGTAATTCTATTCAAAACAAAAAGAACATTCAATCATATCAAAAACAAACACAACTAACTAATAAACTTACTACTTCAAACCCAAAAGTTATCCTAACAAAAATTGATAAACATTTTAACCACTTAGTAGTAATTATATTAATGAATCGGGTTTTCTTAAACCGTCTTGATACGCAAGTTCGTAACCGGTTAACTAAAGAGCAAAGTTTAGTGATTAATATTATAGAAGACTTTTATTTGTACCATTTTAAGATTAATAATATTTTAAAAAACACTGATTCTTTTATTGAATTTATTAATAAAAACTACAGTAAATATACTAATGTTATTAACCAACTTACAAAAATGGTGCAGATTATTAAATATAACCCTAAGTTTGATAATATAGTGGCATTTGAACTAGCTAAAAATAATTTTATATATGAATGATTAAACAACCAAATTAAACGTTTAAAACTCATCAATCTAAATTTAAATATGAATAATAACCAAGAACAAATCATAAATAATGAAAAATTAATAAAGCAATATAATGATGAAAAAATTTTATTAGACAATTTAATCAATGCTTCTTTATTTCATAAAAATCAATAATGAATACAAAAAAGCTTTTTAGTAATGTTTGTTTACTAGAAAGCTTTTTTTATTATTAATCAATTAGTTTAAATGTAATTAAAATTGGTTTTCGTTATTTGTATCCATAGCATCATTATTCGTTGTACCAAAACTATCAGTGTAGTGTTTGTGTTGATCATCAATTTTAAAGATTGATGCTTTTGGTTCTCCTGAATAATATGTAGCGTTTGAACTATTTGGAAGATTTGGATTAATTCGTGGTTCATATCACACTTTACCAATATCAATTGTATTTTTTAAACTATCTGAATTTCTTCGAAGGTAATTTGCTAATGTACAACTGCTTGATAACACGTTAGCACTTGTTGGTCGTGAAGCTCTTTCAAAATCTGTTAGTAATGAAGTATCTTCACCTTCATTAATACCATCAATATCATAGCCTTTAAAAGCTAAATTATTTGTATTATGTTGATAAATTCGAGCATAAACACCAAGTGATTTAGCTAATCCTAAATCAAAGATTGTTTTACGATAACCACCAAAACCTGTAAATGGTCCTTTAAGGGATAAAGCAACTTGATATCTTCAAGTAAAGTTATTTCTTCCATGACCAAATTTTCATACTTTTCAATCGACTGATTTGGTACTAAATGCATTTTTTAAACTATAGCCCATATCTTTAGCTGAAATTGTATTTGATGCTTGATAGTGTAAGACTTTAACTATATTATAATTTTGGTTTGGAATTAATTGAATATTTTTAAATTCTAAACAATTATTATGTGCAACAATTGAAACAATCACGTAATCTTTTTTAATATCATAGTTTAGATGATTATCAATCTTATTTTCATAATCACGTGTATTAAATGGATCATCTCATGTTGATAAAACTACATTATAAGTTTGTCCTTCAACAAAAGTATTTGCTTCTTTACCTTTTAATTTAAAATTAACCACTGATGCTGGGTAACCACCAGAATCACCTTTTGTAAAGACAATATCGTTTTTAACAACTGTAGTTTGATCAAATTCAATTTGAGCCCCTACGGTTTTAATGTGATATTTTGATGAATTATAATTATTAGTTGTGTAAATAATTTGATTATCAGCATTATTTATTGATCCAATAATTCTATTAATACCTTTATTAACAAATGAAATACTTTTAATATAATAATCTTGATTAAAATTTAAATTGTTAAAATCTGCATTGAAATATCAAAATGGGTCATTATTATTTTTCTTAAATAATTTACATGCTCCAGTACTAAAACTAGCTTCATTATCAGGTTGATCTTTTCGTTTGTATTCAATATTTATAGAAAAATCACCATTTAAAATTTGGTTTAAAACTGTACTATCATTTTTTCCAACTAATTTAAATTGTTTTGAAATTCCATCTTTAAATTGCGCAAGATTTTGCACTTCATTAACATCAATATGAATACCTGTTTTAATAGTTTTTGTTATGCGATTATCAATATTAATTATTTTGAGATTATCGATCATATAAATTTGCTTTTCAATCTCATTTTTATTTGGATGAGTTTGCTTTTCATTATAATAAACACCTAAAAATTGATATTCACTATTTTCTTCTAAAGCCCCATTATTAGGTAAATCAAATTCTAATTTTGAATAATTATTAGTATTTAATTGAATTGGTTTAGATCAAACTTCTGCATTTGTTTTAGTGTTAGTAAATAAAGCAAACATGTATTTATTATAAAGATGTTCATCTTTATTGTTAAATGTCACAGTTGATTTTAGTGTTAGATTTTTATTATCTAATTTATTTTTCACACTTTTTACTTCATAAGGATTTTGGTTTTCTTCAATTTTAATACTTGAGTATTGACTATTGTCTAATTCAAAAGTTACTTTATCCTTATACATTTTTGTTTGTGGATTTTCATACATTAATTTATTTAAATCCTTATGGGATAGTGTCTTAGGTTCATAAACTAAATCAATGCTAATAAGTTGATATAAATTACCTGGTTTAAAATGATCATCATTATTATCAATATTAAATTCAATGATTTTTTTCTTGTTATCAACTTCACCAACTAATGGAGGGTTCAAAGGTATTTGTTTTCTTTTATTTGGCAGTAAAATTTTTTCTATACCTATTCTTTGCCCCATAAATAAACTGTCATCTGGATCGTCATATCGAATTTGAAATGTCATTTTTTTATGATTTTTATTATAAACAATCTTAGGGGTTGCAACATATCATTTAATTGTTGTTGCGTCAGTACTAAATGATAGTGCATTACTATTTACATTTTTGAATGCTTCACTATCAGTATCTTTAGATATTAGTTTTTTATGGTGTTTATCTTGAGAAAAACTAGGATCTGCTCATTCAATTCCTAATATTTTATATTCACGATTACCCTTAAAATATTCATTATGATCTTTAATGATTTGAACTAAATAGTCTTTTTGACCCGCTTTAAAATTTATTGGTTCAGAATAGATTAGTTGTTTATCATTAGATTCTCAATTATTATTCTTTTCATCCCACACATCACTTTTTCTTTTTGAAGATTCGTAAATTAATCTGAATGGTTTACCAATATAAGTTCCATCATGCTGTAATTTTAAATCAAAACTTATACCATCATTAGTTTGATCTTTTTTAACTAAACTAATAATTTTTGGTTCAACAGTTTTAGTTTTGAATGAAATATTAGGTTGTGTCTTATCATTAGTATTTTCATAAATTACATTGTTATTAGCTTTTGAATTTAAATTAGCATAGGCCTTAGTTGGTTTTTGCTCAAATCACATTTTAGTAATTTTATATTTAATATTAGGCTCTAAATTATTTAAAGATAAAAGTACAATTGCACTATTAGAATTTCCATTTAATGTGTATGTACGTTCAAATACTGGAATATTTTCTGCTGGAATATCTTTTTTATTAATATCTTCATTAAATGGTGTAATTTGAATATGTAATACTTGTTTATCAAATACTTGATCTTTTGATTCTAATTGAAATCAAACTGTTGCAGCATCAGTTGTAGCTGGTGTTTTAATATTTTGAATTCGTACACCATCGGTTGGCACTAATAAATTTGCTGGGTATAAACTTAGTAAATATGTAGCATTACCTTGTTCAAAATCACTTTGTTGATTTCCAAAATATAAACCATTTAAATTATAATAACGATTTGTAGTTAAATTATCAATCTCAGCTTGATAAAGAATTTGATTATTATCATTAGTTGTTATTAAACGGGGTTTAGTTCATTTTGTTTCCCCATTATTATCAACATATGCTGCACTAATTCATTTATTAGCTAATAATTTTGGAGCTTGTGTAATTGTAATATCAACCTTACCTTTATTATTAACAACATCACCTGTTTTTGATGGACGTTCCTTAGTTGACAAATCATTATTTTCTAATAGAATTTTAAATTTATATTGATTATCATCATTTGTTGAATTTTGATAAATAGATGAATAGTTGTTTTTATCATTATTATTGATGTTTTCACCCATTCTAGCTGGTTTTGTTAACAACATTAGTTCACAAACTTTATAATCTTGATTTAGATCAATTCCACTAATATGAAATTTAACTATTTTTTTATTTTCTTTAATTTCAACATGTGCACTAGCTGAAACGCTTTGTTTTAGATTATTTAACATTGCGTATTTAATACTAAATTGATCTTGATTAGTTAATATATTACTTGGATCATTCAACTCAAAACATAAGTCTAAAGCCCCTAATGCTTTTTTAACTTTATTTCCATTTTCATTAACTTCTTGTGTTAATAGTGAATAATTAGTTGGAGTTTGCATTTGATTAATACTAATACGTTGAGCATTTGGTGTTTTAATATTTCCTTTAGCAGTTTTTTCTAATGCTAATCATGTTCATTTACTATCATCAGTGGCTTTATTATCATCCCCATATCCAATACGTAATGTATAAGATGAATTTCATAATAAATCACTACCAAAATCTTTTTTTCAATTTAAATTATTAAGATCTAATGAAGATATTGGAATAGTGTAATAAAGTGGTTTAGTATTTGGATCACTATTATTTAATTTTCACTCAAAACGAATATATTGACTTTTACTAAATACACTTAAATCCCCATTTAGTTTAAGATCAATTGTAGCGTTTGGAGTATTATTTACAAAATTAATCGTTGCAGTTTCAACATAAGCACTTTTCATTGTTTTAAACACTATTTGATCAGAATCAACATTTAAATTATCAACTGCTGTTACCTTGTTAAATTTCTTCAATTCTTCTTCATTAAATATTAATTTAGCATCTTTTAGTTCATATTGCATATCTTCAGTTAAGTTATCAAAAACAATTTCATCTAAAACAATTTCATTATTTACTATTTTAGTTTTTAGTTTTTTAGTAATTCATGAATTAGATGATTGATTATTTTTTACTCCAAAACGTAATTCAAGCTCATAATTTAAATTTTTTAAAACACTATCTTGGTCTTCAAGTTTTAGATTTAGTTTTGCATGATGTGCTTTGATTTCACTAACATTTACTTGCTTAATTTTTAAAGGTTTACTTGCACGAACTGTAAATTGATCTAAATCATCTGTTTTCTTTGTTAGATAACCCTTTTCTAATTTATATTTTTTAAAATCAGTATTATCACTCACATTATTTTTTGCTAAACCCACTCATTTAATTGTATATTGCATTCCCCATGTTAAATTATTAAGGTCAAAAGTAAAGTATTTAACAGCATTATTATCTTGATTTTTATCTGTATCTTTATGTGATTTTGTATAATTAAACTCTTCGTTTTTATTATTTACTAATAATAAACGTAAATACCCTTGTTTAATAAATTCAGAATAATCACCATCTAAAGTTAATTTTAGGGTATAACTGTTTTCTTGAGCTTTTTTGTTAATCTCAATTTTATTAATAAACAAGTGTTTTATAGTTGCAAAATGAACATTGTTAATTTCAAAATGAGGTTTTGAAGAAATATAAGTTTCTTTTTGACTTCAATTTTCTTGATTTAAACTAACCGTTTTTAGTTCATATTCTGTATTTTCACTTAATCCGCTAAGATCTACATCATTTAAAATTACTTCATTATTTTGAATTTCTTTAACGCTAACATGTATGTTTTTTTGTTTTGGAGTAGTTGGATTTATTTTTGTATTAAACACAAGATCTAATTCATCGCCAACTTTAAAAATATGGTCAGGATCATTAAGTGTTAATTTTAATTTTGCTGTGTTATCACTAAGATTACTAATCTTATCATTTGCATTAATATAACTTATAGTATTGATTGCATTTGTTAGTACTTTTATTTGTGGTGGATTTAAATTTGTGATATTATTAGCAACAAAAACTTCTTTGTTTTGATCATCAACACAATAAACACCAACATAACTATATATGTGATTTTTAGCTAAATTTGTAAATGTAAAATCTAAATCGTCATGAATATTTTCGTCGATTTTAATTTTAGTTGAAGATCAAACTAATTCGTTAGTATCATTACGTTTATATTTTAATGCTAAATATTTACCTTTAAAAGCACTCTTCATGTTATTTTGCATTTTAACATGAACTGTCGTATTACTATCAGTTGGAGTTGAAGGGTGTGCAACATTAATACTATTAACTTTAAATATGTTTCCTACAAGATAATTTTGATTTTTAATATCTTTATTATAAATAAAATTATCATAACCGTGATTTGTCTTGTGAATATCAAATTTCGCTTTTGCTGGTTTTTTATTAACTGATACAGCCCCAACTTCAAATTCTTGGTTATTTAAACTACCAACACTTAATCAAACTTCAGTGTATCATTTATTTTCTTGTTGGTCAAAATGAATAGGTCAATCATGAGATACTCATACATTGTTTGTATTTGGATAAACTAACTTAACATTAACATTATCATTATCATTAAAGATTTGATCTTGATTTAAGTCATTAAAATAAATTCTAAATTTAACATCGTTTTGTGTTCTTTTTGAATCATCTTCAACAATTTTTGCAATACTAATTGGTGTAGGTTCAACATTAAATTGGTCAACAAGATTATTCTTATTTAATTCACACCATTGGTTATGTTCATTTAAATATAAAATTTTATCTAAATGATATTCACGGTT